>JAWOHF010000070.1:0-10819 GCA_046496285.1 Candidatus Aminicenantota bacterium | reverse complement strand
GGTGCGCGCGACGACGGCTGGATCATCGGCTACCGCATCGTCGGCGCGCGCACCGAAACTGGCATCGCACCGTGGGTCCACCCGGAAGTCTGGGAGACGATCAAAGATGAAGTCATCCTGATCCCGTAGAGCTATTCGCTGATTCAAAACCAGATCTTCGATTTGCGACTTTGGACTTACAACTGATGACTACCAACTACCCCTCCGCCATCTGGCGACTCATTCTCGAACCGCACCCCAAAGCCGGGGCGCTGAATATGGCGACCGACGAGGCGCTGCTGCGCGAAGTCGCGGCGCGGCGCTCGCCGCCCACACTGCGGCTCTACGCATGAAAGGAACGATCACGGGAACGACCGCCGCGCCGGCCCTGCGGGCCGAGATCGCCGCCGACGAGCTCAACTGGGAAGGCCTGGCCGTCGATTCGCTCGTAGCTTCGTTTTCTCTCGACGGCCCGGCCATCGACGTCACCCGCTTGAAAGCGGAGCTCGCCGCAGGCACTGTCGAGGGCCGTTTCTCCATCCGGCCGGCACCCGCAAAAGCGCCCGGCTCGTCCGGCCTCGTTTTCGATGCCGCGGCCTCTTCCCCCGATCTCGACCTCGCTCTCCTGGCCCCCTTCCTTCCGGGCGCCCCGCCCTCCGGCCGCATCTCTTTCGAAGCCGAAGGGCACGGTCCTCTCGAGCGGCCCGCCTTCTCCGTCCGGCTCGACGGGCGGAACGTCGGCCTCGCCGGAACCCTCACCCCGGTCCTCGCGCTTTCCGCGGAATCCGACGGGACCCTGGCCCGCGCCAAGCTCGCCGTCGGCACCTCCGCCGGCGCCCCCGAGGCCCCGTCGGCGCTGGTCATCGAAGCCGAGCTCCCGCTCACTCCGCCCTACCCGCTCAAAGGCACGGTTCGGACCGAGGGGCTCATCATCGAAGATTTCCTCACCGGCGAAACAGGCCCGCCCCGGCCTCCCTCCGACACCCGCGCGCTCGCTCCTCACCCCATCGCCCTGACCGCCGAGGGAGAGTTCTTCGTGCCTCTCGAAGCGCTCGCGGACTCGACCTTCGCGCTGTCCTTCAAAGGCCTGGACATCGGCGGCCTGGCCGCCTTGGCCGGCTCCCCTCTGCCGACCTATTTCGGCGTCCAGGCCGACCTCAGCGTCCGGGCCTCGGGCGACCCGACCCGCCCGGCCGCCCTGACGTTCGAGGGCGAGCTCGGGCGGCTGGCCTTCTCCGGAGACCTGCCGCCCCTCGAAAGCCGGGGACCGGTCCGCTTCTCCCTCCGCGACGGCGTCTTCGAGCTCGAAGACCTCGCCCTCGGGGTCGGCGACTCGCTCCTCCGGGTCTCGGGATCGGTCCGCAACCTCGCCGCCGAGCCCGAGGTCGAGGTTCGGGCCTCGCTCGATATCGACGCCTCCCTCATCCCGCCGGGCCTCATCAACGCCTCCGTCGGCGGCCGATTGAAGCTCGACGTCTCGGTCGACGGACCGGCCCGCAAGCCCGTCGTCCGGGGCCAAGGCGGCCTCGTCTCCGGGTTCTTCCAATCCCGGGACTTCCCGCTCATCCTGAGCGACCTCTCTCTGGGGCTCGATCTCGACGGCCGCACGGTCCTCGTCAAAGACGGCCAGGGCCGAGCCAACGGCGGCCTGCTCGAGCTTTCGGGGCGCATCGATCTCGGCGAGGGGATGGGCATCGGCCGGGTTGTGTTCGAAGCCGGGTTCGAAGGCTTCCGCCTGAACTACCCCCCCGGCCTGGTCACCTTCTCCAACGGAAAGGCCCGGCTCGAGGGCGACGGGAGAGCGTGGCTCCTGTCCGGTAACCTGAGGGTCCTCCACGGTTCGTTCCGCGAGGACGTCTTTCCGGGCGCCGAGCTCCTCGGCTTCTCGAACCTGCCCCTCCTGCCCGAAGGCGAGACGTCCTCTTCGGCGCACAATTTCAGGCTCGACATCACGGCGGCCACGGTCGAGCCCATCGTCGTCCGCAACAACATGGCCGACTTCGCCCTCGAGGCCAACATCCGGGTGGCGGGGACCCTGGCCGCGCCGCTGCTCACGGGCCGGGTCTGGAACACGTCCGTGGGCGAGATCGTCTTCGGCGAGCGCCGCTACACGCTGGAAACGCTCAGGCTCGAGTTCCTCGGCCTGCCCGTGCCCGACCCGGAGATCGAAATCGAGGCCCACACCCGGATGGTCCACCGGATGGAGGACCTCGAGATCCGGCTGAGTCTTTCGGGCAGGGCCTCGGACCTGAAGTTCAGCCTGACTTCGACCCCGCCCCGCTCGTCGCAGGACCTGTCGTTGCTGCTGCTCACCGGCCGGAGCCTGGACGAGGTCCGCGGCGAAGCCCTGGACACGCTCAGGGGCCAGATGATCCTCCACTTCATGTCGCCGCTGCTGTCGCCGGTGACCAGGAGCCTGGAACGGTTCCTCGGTGTCGACCACATCTCCTTCGTGCCGATGAGCATCGCCTCGGAAGAGGACCCGGGGGCGCGCCTGACGTTCGTCAAGAACCTCTCGAACCAGCTGGCCCTGACCTATTCCATCGACGTCACCCAGACGGAGCGGCAAACGTGGCTCCTGGACTACAGCCTGAGCCGCAAGTTCATGGTCCAGGCCTTCCGGAAAGACGACGGCAGCTTCGGCGGGAGCTTCAAGCACACCGTCCCGTTGGGGGAGGTGCGGGAAGAGAGGCCGAGAGCGCGCGAGATGCTGGCCGGGGTCGAGGTCGAGACGGGGGCCGAAGGCGCCGGCGCGGCGGCCGCGGAGGAAGAGGGCGGGACGGTGCTCGACCGGCGTCTGCTCGAGAAGGCCTGGAAACCTCTCCGCGTGGGACGGCCGTTCCGCGTGTCGGACCTCGGGCGGGCCACGGACAGGCTGAACCGGTTGTACAGAAAGAAAGGGTTCGCGGACGCGACCGTCACGTCGGCCGTCCTCCGGGGGGGCGTCGAGGAGGGCGACGAGGGGGGCGCGGCCGAGGGGACCGCGGCGGAAAGCGCGGTGACCGTCGTCTTCCGCATCGAGCCGGGCGAGCCGGCGGTCCTCGATTTCCGCGGCGACCGCATCGCGGGCAAGCTCAGGAAAAGGGTCCGGGAGGACTGGACCGGAAAGCTCCCCGAAGCGGCCAACCTGGAGACGGCGCGCGGCACGATCCTCGCCGAGCTGAATCGCAAGCGTTTCTACCGGGCCGAGGTCACGGCCGAAGCGCTGCCGGGCCCGGAAGGCGGGGGCAAGATCTACGCCATCAACGTGGAGAAGAACGGGCGGTACGAGGTAAGGGGCTTCGAGGTCGAGGGCGGCCAGGCCGTCGAGGAGGCCGTCGTCAGGAAGGCGGCCTCCGACTTCCCGACGGCCGCAAGCCGGGGCCTCTGGAACCTCGTCCACTCGCGGCGGCTGGCGCTGCGCTCCGTGAAACGGGAGTACGACGAGCGGGGCTACGTGAGGGCCGCGGTCGAGGTCAAGCGGCTCGACGAGGACCGGGAGGCCCGGGCCGTCGATATCGTTCTCGGCATCGAGGAAGGCCCGAGGCACATCGTCCGCAGCGTGACCTTCGAGGGCCAGGCCGCGATCGAGGAGAAGGATCTGAGGGCGGCGGCCACGCTCAGAGAAGGGCAGCCTTTCGATCCGGCCACGGTCAACGTGGACAGGACCGCGCTCCTCAACCTGTACCGGGGCCGGGGATACCAGAGCGCGGGGGTCAAGGCTTCCGTGGCCGCGACGGAGGGGGAAGCGGGGGAAGCGGACGGGAACGGGAGCGTCGGCGTCGCGATCGTCTACAAATTCGACGAAGGGCCCCGGCACGTCGTCTCGTCGGTCGAGGTCACGGGCGAGGGCCGGACCGGCGAAGCCTACATCCGGAGGGCCTTCGGGTTGAAAGTCGACCAGCCCCTGACTTCGGGGGGGCTGGCCCTGGGCCAGAAGCGGATCTACGACACGCGGATCTTCCGGAGCGTCAACGTCGACAACGAGCCGGAAAGCGGGCCGGACGGAGCGGAGCAGGCCGGCGGCGAGGTCCGCGAGCGGATCAGCATCGAGGTCCGGGAGATGCCGCCGGTCACGCTGTCGTACGGGCTGCGCTACAACTCCGAGGTCAAGCTCGAGGGCGTCGGCTCGGTCGACCTGCGCTCGCCTTTCGGGGAGGGCCTGAACGGGCTGCTGGCGGCCCGGTACAACAAGAGGGAGAGCGACCTGCGGTTCTCGGTCGAGTCCAACTATCTGTTCGGGGCGCGGTTCAATCTGCTGTCGACGGTCTACGCGAAACGCGACATCCGCGAGCTGTTCACGGCCGACGAGACGGGCCTGACGCTCCAGAGCCGGTTCGACCTCCCGTCGAAGTTCGAGCTCTCGGCCCTCTTCCGGAGGAACAGGATCCACCAGTACGACCCGGCGGAGCCGGGGACCTCGCCCATCGAGGAAAAGGTCTTCGTGTCGGAGATCGGGGGGCTTCTTCTGCGCGACACGCGCAACGACCTGCTCGACCCGAGGAGGGGGTCGTTCATGTCGCTGGCCTTGACCTGGTCGCCGAAGTTCCTGGCCAGCGATATGCCGTACGTCAGTGTTTTCGGCCAGTACCAGAACTATCTCCGCTTCGGGCCGGGGCTGGTGTGGGCGGCGGCGGGACGGGTCGGCGTGGCCGAGGCCTTCGATGGCGAGCTGGTGGCCGCCAAGAGGTTCTTCGCGGGCGGCGGCAACTCCGTGCGCGGATTCGAGCAGGACGGGGTCGGGCCGGTCGATCCGCTGCTGGGCGTACCGGCGGGAGGGCAGGTGGTGTTCGTCGTCAACCAGGAGCTACGGTTCCCCATCTTCGGACCGGCCTCGGGGGCCGTCTTCTACGACCTGGGGGCCGTGTATCCGACGCTGCGCGACGTGAACCTGGGGGACTTGCGGCACGGCATGGGGCTGGGCCTGCGAATGCGCAGCCCCGTCGGGCTGGTGCGGGCGGATTACGGGTTCAATCTCCGGCCGCGGCCCGGCGAAAGGCGCTCCGTCTTCTACCTCAGCATCGGCCAAGCCTTTTGAACGTGCCTTGGCTGTTGTAACATACAGATAAAAAATAAATTATCGTTTTTTTTCGCCCCTTTTTGGGCTGTTTTACCCCTTTTTTACCGGTGAAAAGCGCGAGTATTTATCGGAGCGGGCAGTACGAGTTCAGGTTGGGCGGCTGGGGGTTTCGCGCCGGTGCTTTGTTGGCTCCTGGACACATGCGCCCCATCGATAGGCGACAATCAGTTGCAGTCGAATTGCGCCTTGGCTGTTGCAAACAACAGATAGAAATAAGTTTAATCTTTTGAGAAATATTTAGGGCATTAAGCGTCTTTCTTAATAGTGAATAGTGAGCAGTGAGCAAGGTTAAAAGGTCATAGGAGCAACGCCATGCCGAGAGCCAAGCTGTTCTTGTTGCCAGGGCACATCTGGCATCTCACCCATCGCTGTCACAACAGGGTATTCCTGCTTCGGTTCGCTCGCGATCGCCGGGCCTGGGTGAACTGGATCTATCGGGCCAAGATCAAATACGGGCTGCGCGTCCTGGCCTGGGCGGTCACGTCCAATCATATCCATCTCCTCGTTTTCGCCGACGGCCGCGAGGACGTCATTCCGCGGTCGATCCTGTTGGCGGCCAGTCGCGTGGCGCTGGATTACAATCGCCGAAAGGACCGCACCGGAGCTTTCTGGGAAGGCAGCTACCACGCCACCGCCATCGAAACGGGCAAGCATTTTCGTGAGTGCCTCGTTTACATCGATCTGAACGCGGTCCGGGCGGGCATCGTCGATCATCCGGCGGATTGGCCGTTCTGCGGATTCCAGGAGATCGCCGGGAAGCGCGCGTGGCGCCGCTTGATCGACAAGGAGCTTCTCGTGAAGTTCCTGGGCCTCAAAAACCCGGCGCAGCTTGCAAGCCGCTGCCGAGATTGGATACGTGAGGCTTTGGCTTCGGGAGATCTTTCGAGAAAGCCGATCTGGACGGAAAACCTGGCGGTCGGCAGGGAGGACTTCATCAAGCGGATCCAAAGCGAGTTGGGGCTGAGAGCTGTGTACAAAGAGCCGGTCGAAGATTCCGGAAGCTACGTTCTCAGGGAACCGAGGAGCCTTTATTTGCCCTTTGATGAAAAGGGGCCGGTTTTGATGCAAAAAAAGGTCGAATTTGACTTCTAAAAGGCCATTTATTTAAGATATTTTTATTATAATGAATAAGTTATAACAGCCAAGGCGCATTAAAAGCGCCAAAGGTAGCTGACCTTGAAAAAGAAGCCGCGGCGGGTCTCGAGGAAGCGGTCGCTTTCCACATACTCCGCTCCCGTCCACTCGAGCTTCTCGAGTGCCGAGCCGTATCCCAAGTGGACGACCGTGCCCGGGATGTAGGTGAACGAGACCAGCCCGTCCAGGGTCATCCGCCGGCGGAAGTCGTTGTACTCGACGATGCCCCGGACGAACAAGTACTTGTTGAGCTGGAACGTGGTGCGGCCGCGCAGCAGGAGATAGTCGTAGATCTTCTCGCGGTCGGCTTCCCGGTAGAAATCGACGTAGCTCAGGCTCAGGCCGAAATCCAGCTGGTCGACCGGCTGGTACCTGACGCCCGCCGAAGCCCTCGTGCCATATCCCTGATAGGGGGCGTCGGGATCATAGTAGATGCTGCCCGCCCGTCTGGCAAAGAGACTTAAGTAGAACTGCTTGGCCAGCTGGGACTCGGCTTGAAATCCCACCCCGCTCCGATCGAAGCGGTCCCCGACGAAGACCTCGTTGGCCAGAATGCCGTCGAAGCGGACCATCGTGTTGCGCGGAAGGCGGAAGCGGGCGACGAAGACGTTGACCGTCTCCCACATATCGTGGACCGTGTCGTAGAGGTGATAGCTCCAGTAGAAGGGCTCGATCTTCTGGAAGAACTTGGAGTCGGGGTAGATCTGATATTGGAGGAAGCCGGCCACGCGCCGAAGCCCGGTCCGGTAGAGAAAGCCCGTGTCGGCCTGGAAACCCTCCGATATGTCCTGGTAGCCGAGTTGCACGGTCCATTTCCGGTTCGAGAGCATGTATTCCACCGACAGGGCGTGGTCGGCGCTCGTGTCCTCGGCGCCCGGGGCCTTGGTCAGCGAGCCGAACAGGTGGAACGAGGTCGTCGATATCGGGCTCAGCCGGAAGCGCCCGTCCAGGCCGCCGACGCGGTTGAAGCCCGGCCCGTACTCGCGCCCGGCGTAAAAAGCGCCTATATAGGCGTCGTCGCGGAGGGTGTGCCGGTAGCGGGCGATCATGAAGTCGGGATGGTCGTCGATCTCGTCGTTCGGGAGATGGTCCTGGGCGTAGATCGCGGCCACGGTGTCGCGCGGCGTGACCTTGCCGGTCAGCTTGAAGCCGAAGGACGGGTCGACGATGGTCCGCGTGTAGACCAGGGCGGCCAGGGGCGCCTCCTCCATGGCCCCGCCGAACTGCCAGAGCTCGCCCCCCTCGAGGAAGAACGGGCGCTTTTCCTGATAGTAAAGGGAGTAGCGGAGGTTGAAATCGACCTGGCCGGCGTCGGCTTCGACCTGGCTGAAGTCCGGGTTGATGGTGGCGTCGAGAGTCAGGTCGGAGGTGATGCCCAGCTTCCCGGTCAGACTGAGGTCCTTGATGTCGAGGTCGTCCTGACGCACGAGCGCGCCTTCTTCGGCAGCCGACGTCGTCCCGTAGGTGAAGGCCGGGAGGAGCTCGAAGACCCGCTTGTAGGTCAGCCCCGAGACGCGGAAGGGCTGGGACTGGCCGAGGATGGACCCCCCGCTCGGTTCGAGGGGCGGGAAGGACGCCTGTTCCGAGGTCCGGGTGAAAAAGCGGACGAAGAGGACGCGCATCGTCAGGACATCCTTGTTCGGGAAACGGATGCTCTTGAGCGGGATGCGGGCCTCGACGGTCCAGCCCTGGTCGTCGATGCGGCCTTTGCTGTACCAGACTGTGTCGAAGCTCTCGTCCATGTCCCCGCCGATGTTCATCATGCCGTCGCCCTGGATGCCGAGCGGATTGACGATGAAGCCGAAGCCGCCCTGCCGGTCGTTGAAGGTGTCGAGGATGAGGAAAACGATGTCGTCCTGGAAGACGGCATCCCGCCTGCTGACGGAAGCCTTGATGCGGGAGGGCTCGGAGTCGTAGCAGCGGAACGCGAAGTAGAGGTTCTCGGCGTCGTAGGCCAGCATGGCCTCGGTCCTCTGGCTGGGGTCCTTGCCGTAGTCGGGCTTGAAGGTCTTGAAGCCGTCGAACTTGAGAGTGGTCGACGCGTCGGCCCAAACGGGGTCGTCGAGGATGCCGTCGATCACGGGCGGGCTCTCGGTCTTGGCGATGGCCGGGGCGTCCTCGTCCGCCGCGGGGCGCGGGGCGGCGGCCTGCGTCGAGGCGGGAGCATGAACTGTGCAGACCAGCAGGGCGGCCGGCAAGAGAAGCGCGGCCAGGACGGCCGTTGCGGAGCGGCTGAACTTCAAATGAACCTCCACGACGCGCATTTACAATTAGTACGACGCCGGCCTCCAAAAGGTTCTACTTACGAGCCTTGGCTGTTGTAACGCGTAGCTATTAAAATGGCCCATTTTCATAGCAAAAAAGTGGAGAATGACCTAAAAGAGGCCCTTCGATGAGTGCTATATTATTTATAATGTGTAGATTACAACAGCCAAGGCATAAAGGGAAGAGGAGGACGGACGATCCGTCTAAAAGAACGAAAGGAACGTCAGGAGGGAATCCATGGGAAATCTCAACAGCGGCTCGTATTCGATGACATCGATCCGGTCCGTCCTGACGCTGGCCGCCCTGGCGATGACCTTGGTAGCGTGCAAAGCCGCCGCGCCCGTCGACGAGCCTGGCGCCTTCACCTTCCGCGGACAACCCGTCCACCCGGCGGCGGTCGCGGAACTGTACCGCTCTGCCAAGGGATCCATCGACCTGGCCCCCTTTCCGGGCTCCGGCCGCCCCGAATTCCGCCAATGGGAAGACCAGCCCGGCTGGTGGATCGTCGAATACGAGGAGAATATCGCCACCGGCAGATCGCCCTTCTTCGCCTACGCCGCGTTCGCCGGGCCGGACACGGGTGACGTCGAAACCTACGTTGTGTCCGTCACCTTCGACGACGGCCGGGCCGGCGAGGTCGACAACATCCTCCTCGTCCAGAAAGCCGGCAACGCCCTCTATCTGATCGGCTCGTGGGAGGAAGGCAGCGCCTGCCGCGGCGGCATCTTCGCCCAGCGGATCGACGGCGACGATTTCCTCTACTCGCGCGACCTCACTCCGCTCGGCATGCTCGAGCTCGCGCGCGACGTCAGCTTCGACCTCACGGCCCACGAAGACCTCGAGGCCATGGACGACAGCTGCTACGCCTCGGCCAGTTTTGTCTTCCGCATCTCCCAGGTCCGCGAAGAGCTCGTCTCGGTCCGCCTCTACGACGAACCCAAGCCCGACGAGAAGGGGCGGACCGAACGTTTCCGCTACCAGTCCTGCTTCAACCGGCTTTACAACTCCACCCTAGGCGAGGGCCGCCTCGTCCTGACGCCGGCCGAGCTCGAAGATTTCGCCCGCCGCTTCAGGGATGAGTGCCTGCCTCCTTCCGAGGCGCCGATCGTCAGATAACCTCGTTCCCCCGGCTTAAGCGCCTTGGCTGACAGAACCGACCGTTAATCGACTTTTTTAGGGATTAAATGGGCCGTAAGTTATAACAGCCAAGGCGCGGAAAGGAGGTCCGCGGCCGCCGCGTTGTCCGCGGCCTGTTCCGGGGTCTTGACCCCCGGGATGACCGCCGTGACCGCCGGGTCCCTCAGGCACCAGGCCAAGGCCCAGCGCACCGGCGAGACGCCCTCGGGAACGTCCTCCGCGGCAAAGCGCTCGGCCTCTCGGACACGGCGCGCGACCTCCTCCCGCTCCAGCGTCGATCGGTAATCGTCCTTCCCGAACTTGTCCAACAGCCCATGCCTCCCGCCGAGAAAGCCGCTGGCCAAGGGGACGCGGGCCAGAACACCCAGCCTCTGCCGGCGCACGAACGGGAAGACCTCGGATTCGGCCCGCCTGTCGATCCGGTTATAGACGACCTGGAGCACACCGTATCCCAGGGCCGAGGCCGCCCGGGCCTGGACCTCGCTGCCCGCTCCCCGGATGGACACTCCGAGATGGCGGACCTGGCCCGCCCGCCGGGCCTCCTCCAACACGTCCCGGACCCGGTCGTCGAGAAAGGCCTCGTCGCTTCCCGAGTGGAACTGGTAAAGGTCGATCTTGTCCGTGCGCAGGGCCTTGAGCGACGCCGCCAGTTGCTCCCTGACGTCCTCCGGCCCGAAGCGCTCCTCCCGGTCCATGAACCCGCGGTACCGGTGCCCGAACTTGGTGGCAACGACCCAGCGGTCGCGCTCACGGCGCGATAGGTAATCCCCTATAAGCCGCTCCGACAGATGGTCTCCGTAGCACTCGGCGGTGTCGATCAGGTTGATGCCCGCCTCGGCGGCCCTGTCCAGGATGGCATCGACCTCGTTCTGCTTGAACCTCCGGCCCCACTCCCCGCCGAACTGCCAGGTGCCGATGCCAATGACTGAAACGCGGAGAGCCGTCCGACCCAGAATGCGATACTTCATGCTCTAAGCCTAAGCACGTATTAGTCGCGCGGGTCCCCCCCAGGACCGAATCCGGCCCAAGGCGATTTTCAATAGTCGCTCTTTTTGAGGCTAAAAAGGCCCAAGAAAGCCTCTAAAACGGGCCTCTGGCAGAGTCTATTTATTTCTTATGTGCAATTTACAACAGCCAAGGCGTTACCTGCGGATCGGGAACGGCGGCCGCTTCGGAGTGACCGGCGGGTTGGCCTTCAGCTCGTCCATGACGACCTGGATGGCTCTCTCGAGCTGCGGGTCGCGG
>JAWOHF010000029.1:0-7103 GCA_046496285.1 Candidatus Aminicenantota bacterium | reverse complement strand
TATTTCGAAGCCTCTCGAGCTCGTCGGCAGGGAGGCGCGGCTCGCCGTAGTAGCCCTTCTCTGCCCTTTGTCGCAGGGCTTCGTAGAGAATGATCGCCACCGAGACCGACAAGTTAAGGCTCTGGACCATGCCCAGCATGGGGATGCGGACGACCCGGTCGGCGAAGGCCAGGGCTTCATCCGAAATGCCGGCGACCTCGCTGCCGAAAACCACGGCCGTGGGCCGGGAAAAGTCGACATCGGTGTAAGGGACGGAATCCTTCCGGAGATGGGTGGCCAGGATTTGAAAGCCCGCCTCCCTCAGGGGCAGGAGGCATGCGGCGGGTGTCCCGTGGACCCCGATCTCGAGCCACTTGTGGGCCCCCGTCGAGATGGCCTCGTTGAAATGAAGGAGCTCCGGGCTCGGAGAGACGAGGTCGAGATGGAGGATGCCGGCCGCGTCGCAGGTCCTCATGACGGCGCTGGCATTGTGAGCGATCGTCACGCCTTCGAGAACGACCCTCAGGTCGGGCTGACGGAAGGACAGGACGCGGTCGACCTTCTCGATGCGCTCGGGTGTCGGCATGGGCCAACTATACCAGACCCATGAGCGGATTGAAAATATGCCTCTTTTCCCTTATAGTTATCGGGCCGCGCCGGTGTGGCGGAACTGGCAGACGCGCTGGACTCAAAATCCAGTCCGGGGCAACCCGGGTGTGGGTTCGATTCCCTCCACCGGCACTTGTGCAAACCCGCTCTCACGGTCTCCCGATATATCGCTTTCTCCGGGGCCGGCCGCGTGATAAGATGGCCCGCTCAGGAGAAATAATACATCATGAAACATCCTCTATCCACGGCGATCATCATGATCGCATCGATCCTGGCTCTGGCCGCCGCCCCACAGAGCCTCGGCGCCGACGACTTCGCTTTCCACGAGGCCGGCGCCCGCGCCGCGGCCTTGGGCGGGGCGTTCACGGCCCGGGCTGACGACGTCTCGTCCCTGTTCTACAATCCCGCCGCCCTGGCCTTCCTCGGGAGCGTCCGATTCAAGACCAACCTGTCGTTCGGGAAGCGGTCCTTGACCGCGGCCTGGCCGGAAAGCCCGGCCCTCTTTCGCTCGGACCCGTTCGAGATCGGCGGCGCGCATGCCGTCGCCTGGCAGCCGTTCCGCCGGGCGACCCTGGGGATCGGCCTCTTCTCGCCTTTCAGTTTCGATTCACGCTGGCCGGAGGGCTGGAGCGCCGGCACCGTTTCCCAATCCGCCCGGGTCAGGTCGCACTATATCCGCTCGGTCCTGGCCGTCGAGCTTTTCAAGGGATTCGCGGTGAGCGCCGGGCTGGACGTCGTGTCGTCGAGCCTGGAGTGGAGGCACGACGTCGCTTTCAACATGACGAACTACCCCCTCCCGAGCGACGCCCTCATCGACAGCCGCCATACTCTCAGCGGCCGCGGGACGGGTTCCGTGTTCGGAGCCCTTTGGAAGATCTCTCCCGCGATCCAGGTCGGGGCGCGTTACCAGAGCCGCGTGGCCATCGATTACGAGGGCGAGAACCATTTCTACATCGGGCTGGGATACGACTACGTCACGGTGCCCGATCCTGTTCAGGGGACGCGCTATTTCGCCAGTCTCCTCGACCTCTTCTACGCTCCTCAGGACGTCGCCGGCGGTCTGACCCTGCCGCGCGAGATCGCCTGCGGCGTCGCGCTGAGGCCGTTCTCCAGCCTGTCGATCTCCTTCGATATCGAGTGGGACCGCTGGACGGAGTTCGGCGAATGGGCCTTCCGCTCCGTCAACGAGGGGGGCGTCCTGAGCCCGGAGTTCACCGTGGTCTTCGAGGAGTTCTACGGCGTCACCCCGGACTACGGGACGCAGGGAGTGACCTTCGAGCTCGGCGACACGAGGAGGATCAAGGCCGGCCTGGAGTTCCGCCCCGCCCGCTACTTGGCCCTGCGGGCCGGCTTGGCCCGCCACGAGAGCTCCACGGACGCGGAGAACCGCTCCCCGGTCTACCCGGACCTCGACCGGACGGTCTTTTCGTTCGGATTCGGCTACGAGGGCCCGGTCTTCTCGATCTGGGACGAGGACAAGCGGGTCAGCGACCTGTCGTTCGATCTCTTCGTCCGGTACGCGTCCGCGGCGCGGGGAGGATCGGCCTTTCCCTCGTTCGAGATGACCTACGACTCGAACCGCCTCATCGTCGGCGTGGGCGTCGGCTTCGCATTCTGACGGAGCCCCGATCGGTCCGTAAAGTCCTTATCGAGCGCTTCCCTGACCTGCCTCATCTTCCGGTAATACCTCGGCAGGCTTCGTACGATGGACGGCTCGAGCCTCCTGACGGAGGAGGGCACATGGTTCGCCCGTCTCCTCGTCTTGGCCCTGATCTTCCTGATCCCGTCCGTCGGCAGTCCGAACGCGCGGAGGATGTATCCGACCGTGTGGTCCCGATAGGGGTTCTCTTGACCGGGGGAGTCGTCATCCCGGCACATCTGATCGTAGTCGACGCAGACATAGGCGTCATCGTCCAGGGTGTTCATGAGGTCCATCTGAGTGTTCAGCTCGGTGACCACCCGGTGCCGGAGGACCCGGACCCCGAGCGGGCTTGGTCCGCCGTACAAGGACGCCGCCCTGTACCACCAGGACCGGTACGACTCGCGGTAGAACCGGCTCACGGCGGCGATATACGGGATCCTACGGCGATAGTTGTCCTGGACCTGTCTCAACATCGACGCCAGGATGTCGATGGGGTCCCGAAAAACGAAGATGTGCCTGGCCTTGAGCCTATAGATATAAGGGTTGGCGATGTCGAAGGGGCTCTTGTGGAGCTGGGGCCTGGCGTCGCGTTCACCTAAGATCCGGCTAAGGGCGACGAACCTATGAATATTGCTTGGCTTGAGCTTGAACACGTGCTTGGGATTGAAGTGGGCCCAGGGCCGGCGTCCCGTGAGCAGCTCGGCCCATTTCCCGAACGGAGGCTCGTCCATCGTCAAGTGGGAATATTCCTCGAACATCTCGCTGTCGACGTGGACATCGTCGAATCCTCGGTTGATCTGCCCCAGGAGCGATTTCAGCCTTCGGATGTCGGAGGCCGCCCCATGGAAGACAGTGTCAAAGAGCCGCGAATAAGCAGGGTCCTCTGAGATCCTGACGATATCCCCCAGGGTCAGGGTCCGGAAGACGTTCGTCTCCTGGAGCCAAGTGCCCAGGATGGTGGTTCCCGACCGGTGGATGCCCTGGATGAAATACCAATCGGGCGTCCCTGAGGTCGATCGGTTGATCTCCATTCTTCCGTCACAGGTTTCGGATCGAAAGCGCCAGATTCATTATGCTACCGCTGGAATGATCTCATGTCAACGGACGGTTTGACAACGGCGCCGCTCGGGGACTATCATGCTTTTTTCGTCAGCGCCCGGCCCGGCCGGCATTTTTCTCGAGGAGTGTGACATGAAGAGACGCGAAATATGGCTGTCCTTGGCCCTGGCGGCCGTGCTTCTCTCGGGCCCCTCCGTCCCGGCCCAGGAGATCTACTGGCAGCACCTCAAGGGCTATGACGTTCCCTATGTCCCGACCCCCGTGGAAGTCGTCGACGAGATGCTCCGCCTCGTCGACATCAAGCCGGGCGACCTTCTCTACGACCTGGGTTGCGGCGACGGCCGCATCGTCGTCGCGGCGGCCAAGAGGTTCGGGATCAAGGCCGTGGGCATCGACATCGACCCCGTCCGCATCTCGGAGAGCAACCAGAACGCGATCGAGGCCGGGGTCACCGACAAGGTCCGGTTCATCGAGGGCGATCTCTTCGAGACCGATTTTCGGGACGCCTCGGTCATCACCATGTATCTCCTGACATCGGTCAACCTGAGACTGCGGCCCAAGCTCCTGGCCGAGCTCAGGCCGGGCACGCGGCTCGTCTCCCACAGCTTCGACATGGGGGAGTGGGAGCCCGATAACACCTCCGTCGTCAAGACCTCCTACGACGACGAGAGGCACGTCTATTTTTGGGTCGTGCCGGCCAACGTCACCGGCCGCTGGGAATGGAGCGTCATGGAAGGCACCCGGAGCCGGCGTTACACGTTGCAGGTCAGTCAAAAATTCCAGGAGGTCAGCGGGGCGGTGACCTCCGGCGACTGGCAGCTGGCCATCAGCGACATCCGGCTGGCGGGCGACAGGATCACGTTCCGGCTCGACGCCGAGTCCGAGGGCAAGATGACCTCGTTCCTCTACGAGGGGAAGGCCCAGGGGAACATGATCAACGGGACCGCCCGTCAGGTCGGCAACCCCAGGGCCGCCGAGTTCAAGTGGAAGGCCGTCCGCAACCCCCTGACCGCCGTACCCCTCGACACCGGAGAGAATTGAGGCCCATGAAAAGGATCGGCCTCATCGGCGGCATGACCTGGGAATCGACCCTCGAATACTACCGGATCATCAACGAGCGGATCAAGGCCGATCTCGGGGGCTTTCACTCGGGCCGGATCCTGATGGATTCCCTCGATTTCGACGAGATCGAGAAGTGCCAGAGCCGGGGGGCCTGGGACGAGTCCGCGGACATCCTGGCCGATTCTGCGGAACGCCTGGAGAAGGCCGGGGCGGACCTTCTGCTCATCTGCACGAATACGATGCACAAGGTGGCCGACGCCGTGGCCGCCAGGGTCCGTGTCCCGCTCCTTCACATCGTCGACGTCACGGCCGAAAGGATCCTGCGGGCCGGGCTGAAGACGGTGGGCCTCCTGGGGACGCGCTTCACCATGGAGCAGGACTTCTACAAGGGCCGGCTCGAGGAGAAGTTCGGTCTCACCGCTCTGGTCCCGGATGCCGAGGGCCGGAGCGTCGTGGACGGCGTCATCTACAACGAGCTGACCTTCGGGATCATCTCCCCGGAGTCGAGGCGCAAGTACGTCCGGACGATCGAGGGTCTGGCCGAGAGAGGGGCGGAGGGGGTCATCCTCGGCTGCACGGAGATCCCTCTTCTCGTCAGGCAGGAGGATGTCCGGATACCGGTCTTCGATACGACCCGCATTCACGCCGAAGCGGCTGTGGAGGCTGCTCTCAGGGAAAATTGATCGTCAGCCGGCGGCAGTGAGAGGCTCCCCGTGGGAAGGGAGCGGCTCAGGAGACCGAAGCGGGGATGCTATCTCTTTCGCTGTACAGGTGCTTGATCAGCGAGAGAAGCGTCTGGGAGATGCTGTGCAGGAACTCCACGCCGGCTTCGAAAGATTCTCCGTCTTCGGTCCTCCGGGTCCATTTGACCTCGCCGTCCACCTTGAGGGACTGGTGGGTCCTCTCGAGCTCGATGACAATGCGGATGACGCTGCCGACAGGGAAATCCTGCTGGCTGCAGATCCGGGCTCCGGACAGGGAGATATCCCGGGTTTGGGCGTTGATCGCGCCGTTTCTGGCGGCTTCCCGGACCTCGGACGTGGTCTTGATGAGCACGTTGTTCTGTTCCGCGAACCGTTTGTCTTTGCGGTGTTCCATATCACAGCCCTCCGGGCGCTTTCATGATGATTGCTTCAAGCGGCATTCTCGTATGCCGCCCCCGGGGGGGTCAATCACCCCTAAAGGTGATTCGAGGGGTGATATCTCACCCCTGGCCCGCAACCCTGTCCCTCAATCCCGTTTCCGGACGGCCAAGTAGGCCATGAGGTAGAAAGACAGCATGGAGAAAGAATAGAAGAAGTCCTCCAGAGGGATGGAGATGATCCGGGCCCCCCAGATGGCTTTCGGATTGTAGGTGACGATCGGGGGGGCGGTCAGGAGGTGGTTGAAGATCAGGAAGGGCAGGAAGGAGATCAGGATATAGAGCCAGTAGTGGGAAGAGGCCAGCTGCCGCCTGCCCATGAAGGCCGCGGCCAGGAAGAACAGGCCGCACGAGGCCAGGACGAGCCGGGTATAGCCCTGTCCGAAAAAGACCGCCGATCCGGCGAAGAACAAGCCGGACAGGGCCAGGGCGGCGCCCCGGGGGAACCCGACGGTCCTCTCCCGGCTTTTGGCCCGCAGAACCTCGTAGATGAAAATACAGCTGAAGGGGACGAAGATGAAGAACATGTATTCTTCGATCGGCAAGGCCAGGAACTTGATCCCCAGGATATATTCGGGATTGAATCCCCAATGCCCTTCCGCGGTCACCCAGTTGTCCCAGGCGAGGTAAACGGTGCCGGCCGTGGCCACGGCGAACAACAGGGCCGGCCAGCGGCGGTAGTACCGGACCGGGCGCCAGAAGCTGAAGAGCAGGGGTCCGGCCACGATGATCAGGTTGATCACAAGATAACGGCTCATCGATCCCTCATTTCCTCCGGGTCAGGCTGAAATCGAGAAGGGTCTCCAGGACTTCGCGGTAGCGGGCGTCCACCGGCAGACCCCGGACGAGCGTCCGGGCCCGGCTTCCGTGGCGGGCCATGGTCTTGCGCACCTCGGCGTCCACTCCGTGACGGAGGGCCAGCTCCCTGACGCGCCGGACGTCATCGTCAGAGGCGTCCGGGCGGCCGAATACGGCCGCCAGGGTCTTCCGCTCGACAGGCGTGGCCTTCTCGAGCAGCCGGAGATGGATCAACGTCTTCTTGCCCTGGCGGATGTCGGACCCCACCGGTTTTCCCAAGACCCTTTCGTCGCCGAACAGCCCGAGCTCGTCGTCCTTGATCTGGAAGATCAAGCCCAGGGCCTCACCCAGGCGCTCCAGCTGTCTCCGGACCGCGGGTTTGCCTCCTCCGAGGGCCCATCCCGCGGCCAGGGGTAGAGAGAAAGAATAGCGGGCCGTCTTGAACCGGTAGATGTCCAGGACTTCCCGTTCGGGGATGGCCCGGCTCGAAGCTCCGGCGTGGATGTCGAGCATCTGGCCCAGTCCGACCAGGGCGAACGTCCCGGCGAAGAGCTTTTGAACGACGGAGGCTTGAGAAGGCCGGCCCTTCAGATCCGAGAGGACTTCGAAGGCCAGAAAAATGGCGATCTCGCCGGCGCAGATGCCCATGCTGACCCGTTTACTAACACGAATACCAAGGGTAACCTATCTCATCATCCACTACCCCCCTTTATGCTTCACCTGTTTATATCCTGATTTCATCAGAAATGCTATG
Organism: Candidatus Aminicenantota bacterium; assembly: GCA_046496285.1. GTDB lineage: Bacteria > Acidobacteriota > Aminicenantia > Aminicenantales > Saccharicenantaceae > RBG-16-66-30. The sequence continues at coordinate 59 of JAWOHF010000029.1, read as the reverse complement.
ACTTTCTTTACATGATCACCCTGGATGATGAGCTCACCTTCCTTTAGGCTTCCACCTGC
>JAWOHF010000330.1:0-10770 GCA_046496285.1 Candidatus Aminicenantota bacterium | reverse complement strand
CCTCGGCCGGAGGCAGTTCTTCAAGACATCGGCGCTCGGCGCCCTGGGCGCCGGGCTGGCCGGCCGGACCGCGGCCGCCGCGCAGGACGTTCCCGGCGACTCCCCCCGGATCAAGGAATACCGGACCTTGGGCCGGACCGGCTTCAAGGTCTCCGACATCTCCTGCGGCTTCATCATGGACGAGGGCGTCATCCGGGCCGCTTACGAGTCGGGGATGAACTACTTCGACACCGCCGAGGAATATCCCGGGCATCACCGGGTCCTCGGCCGGGCCGTCAAGCACATGGACCGCAAGAAGGTCTTCATCACCACCAAGCTCGACGCCTCCAAGCCCGAGCCCAAGGAGGCCTTCCTGAAGAGGGCCCGCAAGGCGCTCGAGGAGCTCCAGCTCGAATACGTCGACTGTTTGATGATGCACTGCCCGGAAAAGGCCGAGACGCTCAAATGCGAGGGCTTCCACGCGGCCATGCTCGAGCTCAAAGCCGAAGGCCGGCTCCGGCACGTCGGCGTCTCCCAGCACGGCACGTTCTGGTTCCGCGATCCCGAGGAGACCATGGACAAGATCCTTCTGGCCGCGGCCGAGGACGGCCGGTTCGACGTTTTCCTCATGGCCTACAATTTTCTCAAGCGCGACAACGCCGAGCGCGTCCTGGAGGCCTGCCGCGCGAAAAAGATCGGCGTGGCCCTGATGAAGACGACCCCGGTCGCGATCTACTACACGCTCAAGTCCCGTATCGAGGCCCTGGAGAAGGACAAGAAAGAGGTCAACCCCCTGTACGCCGACGGCATCAAACGCTACCGCGAAAAGTTCGAGGCCGCCCAGGAGTTCATCCGGGCCCACGGCCTCAAGAACCCCGAGGAGATCCGGGACGCGGCCGTCCGTTTCGTTTTGGGCAACCCGGACGTCCACACCGCCTGCCTCCAGACCCAGACCTACGAGGCCCTCAACGCCGTCGTCCGGCTCTCGGGAACCAAACTGTCGCTGGCCGACAACTCTCGCCTGGAGGCTTACCGCGAGGGCTGCGCGGAGCTTTACTGCCGTCACGCTTGCGGCCTTTGCGAGCCGAGCTGCCCGCACGGCGTGCCGGTCAACACCATCATGCGCTATAACCAGTATTTCACCGCCCAGCGACGTGAGAAAGAGGCCATGACCCTCTACGCCGCGATCCCCGGCGTCAAGGCCGACCTCTGCGCCTCCTGTCCCGGACATTGCGAAAGTGCGTGCCCTTACAACGTCCCGGTCCAAGGAATGCTCCTGGCGGCCGATGACATGCTGTCCATGCCCTGAGCTGAACGACATCCGCCGGTTCGCTTGACAGCCCCGGGCCGCGGTGGTAGATAAACCTCTTCGCCCCGAAGGAGGCTGTCATGAAAAGATCCCCCCGAAGCATGCTCCGGACGGCGCTCGCTCTGACCGTCCTCTTGGCCGCGTCCGGCTGGCTCGCGGCCCAGACCGCGCCCGACGCGTTCCTCGGCCACAAGGTCGGCGAGGACCGCAAGTTGGCCGACTACGGCCAGATCGTGAGCTATTTCCAGAAGCTCGACCAGGAGTCGCCGAAGCTCAAGCTGCTCGAGATCGGCACATCGACGCTCGGCAAGACCATGATCATGGCCGTCATCACGGCCGAGGAGAACATGGACAGGCTTGACCGCTACCGCGAGATCGCCCGCCGGCTCAAGGACTCGCGGGGGCTGGCGCCCGAGGAGGCGAAGACGCTGGCCCGGGAAGGCAAGGCCATCCTGCTCATCACCTGCAGCCTCCATGCCTCGGAAATCGCCGCCTCGCAGATGTCGATGGAGCTGGCCTACGACCTGGTCACGGGCAAGCTGCCCTTCGACGCCGAAAAAGGCCTGAAGGATGTCATCGTCCTCCTCGTCCCCACCAGCAACCCCGACGGCCACCAGATGGTCACGGAGTGGTACCGGAAGTACGTCGGGACGAAATTCGAGGGCGGCGGCATGCCCTGGCTCTATCACCATTACGCCGGCCACGACAACAACCGCGACTGGTTCATGTTCAACCTCACCGAGACCAAGGCCGTGACCCGGGTCCTCTACCACGACTGGTTCCCCCAGATCCACATCGACGAGCACCAGATGGGCTCGACCGGGGCCCGGCTGTTCATCCCGCCGTTCATGGACCCGCCGCTGCCGAACGTCCAGCCCCTCCTCTGGCGGGGCGTCAACCTCTGCGGGGTCAACATGGCCTACGACCTCCAAAAGGACGGCTTCAGCGGCGTCGTCAACGGCCGCAGCTTCACCGGATGGTGGATCGGGGCCTGCGACGACACCTCCTGGCTCCACAACACGATCGGCCTGCTGAGCGAGATGGCCTCGGTCCGCATCGCCTCGCCCATCTTCATCGAGCCGACCGAGGTCCCCAAGTCCTATGCCGAAAAGCGCATGGACTTCATCGACCCCTGGCCGGGCGGCTGGTGGCGCCTGCGCGACCTGGTCGATTACGAGCTCGTCCTGTCCAAGAGCCTCGTCAAGACGGCCTTCCTCCACAAGGACGACCTCCTCTACAATTCCTATCTGATGTCCAAGACGAGCGTCGAGAACAAGGACAAGGGCCAGCCCTTCGCCTTCGTCATCCCCTCCGAACAGGCCGACTATCCGACGACCCTCCGGATGCTCGAGATCCTCCGGTTCGGGGGCCTCGAGATCCATCGGGCCCCGGAGGCCTTCGTGGCCGGCGGCCGCTATTACGCCGCCGGCTCTTTCGTCGTCTTCACGGCCCAGCCCTACAAGGCCTACGCCTGGGCCCTTCTCGAGAAGCAGAAGTACCCCGACCTCCGCCAGTACCCCGGAGGCCCGCCGGTCCCGCCTTATGACAACGCCGGCTGGACCCTTCCCCTCCAGATGGGCGTCCGGTGCGACCAGATCGACAAGCCGTTCGAGGTCAAGCTCGTCAAGCTCGACGCCGTTCCCGCGCCTCTCGTGAGCGCTCCCGGCGACGGACCGGCGTTCGTCGTCCTCGATCCCAGGGTCAACGCGTCCTACGCCGTCGTCTTCGCCCTGCTCAAGGACAAGGCCGAGGTCTGGAGGTCCAAGGGCGCGGTCAAGGGCGACGGCTTCTCGACCGCGGCCGGCAGCTTCCTGATCAAGAACACGCCCGCCGTCCAGAAGGCCCTCCCGGCCCTGCTCGAGAAATGGAAGACCTCCGCGCACGGGCTGGCCGACGCCGCGGGGGTCGAGATGGCCGCCGTCCGCAACCCGCGCGTCGGGCTCTATCAGTCCTGGAGGGGCAACATGGACGAAGGCTGGACCCGGTTCGTCTTCGACGACCTGGGCGTCGCCTTCACGACCCTCCGAAACAAGGACTTCAAGGGTGCGAAGGACAAGAAGGTCAACCTGCGGGCCGCGTTCGACGTCATCGTCTTCGCCAGCGAGGACTCGGAGGTCATCAAGACCGGCCGCCGCGGCGGCCCCGAGGCCTCGGAATACGCCCGGTTCCAGGGCTCGATGCCCCCGGAGTATGAGGGCGGCATCGACAAGGAAGGTATCGAGGCCCTCAAGGCCTTCGTCGAGGAGGGAGGCATCGTTGTGACCCTCAATGCGGCCTCGTCCCTGGCTATCAAGGATCTCGGCGCGCCTGCGCGCAACGCCCTCGAACGGGTCGAGCGGACGCGCTTCTTCTGCCCGACTTCGATCCTCAAGCTAGACGTGGACCCGGCCACGCCCATCGGCTACGGGTTCGATGAGACGGCGGCGGCCGTCTTCGCCGGCAGTCTGGCCATGGAGACTTTCACTCCGCCCTTTGATTGGGACCGCAAGGTCGTGGCCAGCTTCCCCGAGGACAATGTCCTCCTCAGCGGCTGGCTCCTGGGCGAGGACGTCATCGCCCGCAAGGCGGCCGTCGTGGACACGTCCTACAAGAAGGGCCGTATCGTCCTCGTCGGCATCCGCTCCCAGCACCGGGCCCAAGCCCACGGCACTTACAAGTTCCTCCTGAACGCCCTTCTATACCCGGAGGCCAAGTAAACAGCTCGTGAACACCATCTTCGTCGTCTCCGACGGGACGGGCCGGACGGCCGAGCAGGCCATGAGCGCGGCCCTGGCCCAATTCCCGGGCGCGGAGGTCGAGATCCTGGTCCGCTCCAAGGTCCGGACCAAGGCCCGGGTCCTCGAAGTCGTCCTGGAAGCGGCCCAGGCCGGGGGATTCATCGTCCACACCATCGTCACGGACGCCGTCCGGGAAGCGATGGTCAACCTCGGCCGCGATCACAACGTCGAGACGATCGACCTGATGGGGCCTCTTCTGGCGCGACTCACGGAAACCCTGGCCGCCTCCCCTTCCGAGAAGCCCGGCTTGTTCACCAAGCTCAACAAGTCCTATTTCCGCCGCATCGAGACCATGGAATTCGCCATCAAGCACGACGACGGGCAGCGCCTCGAGGACATCCGCAAGGCGGAGATCGTCCTGCTGGGCGTTTCCCGGACCTTCAAGACCCCGCTCAGCATCTATCTGGCTTTCAAGGGCTGGTTCGTGTCCAACATCCCCGTCACACTCCACCAGGAGCCGCCGGCCATCCTGTCGAAGCTTCCCCCCGGCAAAGTCTTCTGCCTGGACACGAACGCCCGGCAGCTGGCCGAGCTGCGCCGGGCGCGATCCGAATACCTCCATGGCGCGGCCGGGGAATACGCCGACCCGGAACAGGTCCGGCTGGAGCTGATGAACGCCCGCCGTTTTTATTGCCAGCACCCCGGGTGGGCGGTCATCAACGTGACCAACAAGCCCATCGAGGAGCTGGCCACGGAGATCATCGCCATCCGCGGGAAGACGAGCAAGGCCAAGGCCGAAGGGCTTATGTAGGTTCTTCGACCGGCTGTGGCCCGTTATGGGTTCGGGCCGCCCGGGGCCGGGTTGAGCCGGCGACGGCCGCTCCGAGACGGTCAGCGCGCCTTTAGAACGAGGGTCTCTCCCGGGCGCATCTCGGCCTCGAGACGCCGCCCCTCGACACGGACCCTGTCTTTCCCGATGCCGGAGATCCTGAGAGGATCGGCCCGGAACGGCATTTCCAAATGCAGCCGGCCGCCCTTTTCGGCGGCCACCCGAACCTCCCGGACGACGCCGTTCTTTCTTTCGGCCGAGACCAGGAACGCTCCCTGGGCCCGGAGAGAGGCGAACGAGACGTTTTCCCAGGACTCGGGAACGGCCGGGAAGACCCTCACGACCCCGGCATGGCTCTGGAGAAGCATCTCTTGGACGGCGGCCGCGAAGGCGAAATTCCCTTCCAGGGTGAACGGTTTGTAGGTGAACTTGGAGTGGCCCTTCCGGCACTGGTCGCCGTTCACATGGAAGCTGTTGGGCAGGCAGAAGCACTCGGCGAATATTCTCAGAGCCCCGGCCGCCTTTTCACCGTCCATGGCCCGGGCCGCGAGGTTTCCCAGCCAGCTGTAGGAATACCCGCACCACCAGTCGGGCCCCAGCCGGTCGAGCTCGGCCAGGGCGCCCCGGATCGTCCGGCGGTCGGCCTCTCCCCCGCTCCGATCCACGAGCCCCAGAGGATGGATGGCCATGAGGTGGGAGAAGTGCCGGTGGGAGGCCTCGAGCGGATGGCCGGGCGCGACCAGAAGCCGTCCGTCGTCGGGGTCGAGGGCCAGGTCCGGCCATTCGTCGAGGATGCGCCTCCAACGCCCGGCCTCCTCCTCCAGCCCGAGTTCGACGGCCATCTCGGAAGCCGCCCCGTACAGCCAGCGGATGAGGGCCAGATCGTAGTTGGTCGTCTCCGTGAACCAGGCCTCGAGCCGGTTGTCGTGGATCTCCGGGCTCGAGCTCAAAGGGAGCTTCCTCTTCCCGTCCGGCCGGCGTTCGGCCAAGCCGTCGAGGAACACGGCCACGCCTTTGAGGTAGGGATAGGCCCGTCGCTCGAGGAAGTCCCGGTCCCGGCTGAACTTCCAATGGAGGTCGAAATGGTGGGCCAACCAGGCCGAGACCGTCGGCCCGAGCGAATACTGGATCCAACCGCCCATGGGCGAGCCGTCGAGCGTCGCGACACCGGGGACGTTCAGGCCCTCGATCCCGAAGTAGCGCCTCGTATAATCCTCATTGCGGGGTTTGATGGACCACAGCCAGTCGAGGAACGCCAGCCCATCCTCGAGGCGGTTGCCGCTGTAGCAGGGCCAGTAGCTGAGCTGGGTATTGAGGTCGTTGTGATAATCCCCTTTCCAGGGCGGCAGGTTCCCGTCGTCGGCCGTCCAGACCGCCTGGAGGGTGATGGGCGGGGCCCCGCGGCGGGAGGCCGCGCCGAACTTGTAGGTTTCGAGATACCACTGTTTCTCGAGGACGGGGTCGGGAAGGCGGAGGGTCGACCTGGACCAGTACTCCTTCCACCAGGTCTTGTGCGAGGAGATATCGGCCGCGAGCGAGCGCCCGAGCGCTTCGGCCACCGAGTGGGGGGCGTAAGAGGACGGGCTGACGAAACCCGGCCCTTGCCCTTCCCGTTCGGGGTAGGCGGAGCTCGCGCTCCAAACTCCGATCAGGGTCCCGGCCGCCGGGCTCTTCCACTCGACGGCGACGTCGTAGCTCATCCCGCCCCACCCTTCCTGGTGGTAACGGATCGACGCGTCCCCGCCCACGATCTCCGGGGCCGGATAGCCGAGGGCGGCCAGGCTCTTCCCGGTCAGGGCGTTGCGGTCCGCATCGCAGGGCGCGACCTCCGCGGCGTAGGCCGGCGGCACGAGCCGGGGCGCCATGGGTCCCGGCAGCCCTTCGAACCTGAACCAGCCAACGGGCTCGGTGGCGTGGACGAAGGCCAGAAGCCGGGGGCCGCTCTCCCATATCACCTCACAGACGGCGTCACGGACCGAGAGGCGAACGGACTCGACCGCCCCGAAAGCCTCGGTATCGAATTCCAGGGCCGCCGCCGGGATCCTGGTCGGAGCCGGGTCGCGATCGTAGGGAACGTCGCCCAGCTCATGGACCGGTCCGTAGTCCTTCTTCATGACCTGGTCCCGGACCCAGGCGAACCGGAACTCGGGGCGCGAGAACCCGGGAACGGGCCGCAGGTCCCAGAGATCGGCCCGATCGAGGGACAGGCGCAGGGCGTCGCCCTTTTTCCAGATCAAGGCCCCGACGATGCCGTTTCCTAGAGGGACGCCTTCGTCCCAGGTCCCTGCCAACGAGTCGAAGACGAGGTCGTGCCGGGCGTTCGGAAGCGGGGCTTTATCGGCGGAGGGGGCGCACGAAGCCGCCAGGAAGATCGCCGTCAAGAGGACCGGGATAGCTTTCGCTCTCTCGTCCATGCACACCGCCTTGACCGATGTCCTGTTCACGGACCGGCCCCGGCCCGGGCTTACTCGCCTAAACCGGCCACGAAGCCCGAGGCCCAGGCCCAGGCGAGGTTGTACCCGCCGCGGCCGCCCTGAACGTCCAGGATCTCCCCTGCGAAATAAAGCCCCTTGCGGAGTTGCGAACCGAGAGTCTGCGGCTTGACTTCCCGGGCGTCCACGCCGCCCGAAGTGAACTCGGCCTCGTTCCATCCCCGCGTCCCGGAGACGGCGAATCTTTTCGCTTTGAGCGCCGAAGCCAGGGTCCGGCACGCTTTCTCCGCGTTCGCCTTTTCGCCGCGAAGACCGGCCTCCTTGAGGACCTGAGGGACGACCAGCGAGAATTTATCGGGCAGGAGCCCGGCCGTGAGGTCCTTGGCCGCCCATCCCGCAATCAGTCTTCTGAGGCACTCCGCGGACAACCGTTCTTCCGGCATGAAGGGGACGAGGTCGACGAGGACGGCCGCGTCCCTCCTTCCCTCCCGGTTGACGGCCACCGACAGGCCCTCGCTGATGTCGAGCACAGCCGTTCCTGACAACCCGTACTGCGTAAAGAGGAGTTCTCCCTCGGCCGACCGGGTGACCCGGTTGCCGACCAGCCCCGTCGCCAGGACCCGGACCTTCAGACCCTGAAGGAGATGGCACATGGGGTCCCTGACGACAAGAGGCACCGCGCTCGGGACGGGGGTAACGATCTTGTGTTTCATTCGCTCGGCGAGGCCGTAGCACCCGCCGTTCGAGCCCAGGGCGGGATAGGCCTTTCCTCCGCCGGCCAGGATGACGGCCCGGGCCTCGATCTTGCGCCCGCTCTCGGAAACGATGGAGAAACCATTGGCGCTCGGCGTCAGTCCGTCGGCGTCGAAACCCGTCAAGACGGCCACGCCGAGCCGGCCGATCTCGATCTCCAGGACCCTGAGGACCGATGAGGCCTGATTGGTGGCCGGATAGACGCGCCCGGACTCGTCGCTGCTCATCTCGAGACCGAGGCCCTTGAAGAAGGCCCGGATGTCCTCACGGCCGAATCTGCCCAGGACGGAAGCCACGAGCGCCGGGCTGGTCGAGGTGAAGTCCTCGGGTGACAGTCGCTCGTTGAGAAGGTTGCAGCGGCCTCCCCCGGTCGCCAGGATCTTTTTCCCGGGGCGCGGCATCCTCTCGAGGACGGCGACCGAAGCCCCGCGCCGGGCGGCGCTCACGGCGGCCACGAGACCCGCGGCCCCGCCGCCGACGACGGCGAGGTCATAGCGGTCAAGCATGGGCCGCTCGCCGAAGATCGCCGGGCGTCATTCCCCGAGGACCTGGAGGGCCCGTTCGATGTTCGAAACGTCCATGATGACCGAAACGGCGCTCCCCTTGCGGGCCAGCGTCCCGTAGCAGTACTCGATGTTGATGCCCTCGTCGCCGAGCTTGGTCGTCAGCTCGGCCAAGGCGCCGGGCCGGTTCTCGATGTCGACCTTGAGGACGTCGCGAAGCTCCGTCGTGTAGTTGAGCTTGCCCAAGAGCTTGACGGCCTTGTTGAGGTTCTGCACGCAGAACTTGGCGGTGTCGTGGAAGACGCCGATGGCCTCGATGTTGATGTCGTTCTCAGCCAGGAAGCTGCACAGCTCCCCCAGCTGGGACGGCTTGTTCTCGAGGATGACGTAGATCTCCGTCACACGTTCGGCCATTCTTTGACCCCCTAGACGATTGGATTATTCATGCCCCGACGCTCTATTAATAGCACTTACACCCGGCGGACGCAAGACCCCCGCCAAGAGGCCGCGAGGAGATGACGCAGCGGCGCGGGGGCCCCCCGCCCGCGCAGAGCCGCTGATGCCGAAGAGCTCTTTAGAGCGGCGAGCACGGACGGGGGTGCGCCGCGAGAGGAATCCCCTCGCGGCCGGCCCTGCGCGGAGACGAGGCAGCGGCGTCAGTCGAAGATCTTTCCGGGGTTCATGATGCCGCGGGGATCGAAGACCTTCTTGATCCCCCGCATGAGCTCGATCTGCCGCTCGTCGAGGACCAGCGACAGGTAGGGCTTCTTGACCAGCCCGATGCCGTGCTCGCCCGAGATGACCCCGCCGCGCTCCCGGCAATCGCGAAAGAGCTCCTCGCGGACCTTGTCGGCCTTGTCCCGCCATTCGCTCTCGGGGACGGGCACCATCCGGCCGCTCTCGTAGCGGGCCTTCATGATGTGGGTGTGGACGTTGCCGTCGGCGGCGTGGCCGAAGGTCGGGAGCCACATCCCGTAACGGGCGGCGACCTCCCGGACCTTGCGGACGTGCCCGGCGACCTCGGCCCGGGGCACGGCGATATCCAGGATCTCGACCGTCCCGGCCTTGATGGCGTCGTAGATCTTGGAGCGGATGGCCAGGACCTCCTCTTGCTTGCTCGGCGTGTCGGCGATGAAGACGTCGATGGCCCCCTTCTCGACGCAGACCTCGGCCACGGCCTCCGACAGACGGTCCATTTCCTCCTCGGTCGCGGCGTCGAGGATGACCAGGAGATGGGTCGTGCCCAGCTTGGTCGGCCATTTCTTCCGGATATGGGCCTCGGTCAGGGTGATGGGCTCGATCTCGAGGAACTCGACGGCCAGCGGGACGACCCCCCTCTTCATGATCAGGGGAACGGTCTCGAGGGCCGGCTCGAGGGTTTCGAAGGGGACGACGATCGAGCGCATGGCCGAGGGCCGGGTGATGAGGTGGATCGTGGCCTTGGTGACGACGCCGAGCGTGCCCTCGGAACCGATGAACAGATGCATGAGGTTATAGCCCGTGCTGCTCTTCTCGAGCTTGCCTCCGAGCTTCAGGATGTCGCCCGTCGGGGTGACGACCTCGAGGCCCCGGACGTAGTTCCGGATGGTGCCGTACTTGACGGCCCGGCTCCCTCCGGCGTTCGTGGCCACGAGGCCGCCCATCATGGCGCTCTCGTCGCCGGGGTGGGGCGGGAAGTAGAGACCCCCCTCCTCGACCGCTTTGGAAAACTCGGACAGACGAACGCCCGCTTCCGTGACGGCCATCTGGTTGTCGGCGTCGATCTCCAGGACCCGGTCCAGGCGCTCGAGGGACAGCACGAGCCCCCCGCAGACGGGCACGCAGCCGCCGCAGAGGCCGGTCGCGCCTCCCCGGGGGGTTACGGGCACGCCATGAGCGCCGGCGATCTTGATAACCTCGGCGACCTCAGCGGTGCTCCCCGGCTTGACGACGAGCTCGGGCTCGCAGGCGATCTCGCGCAGGGAGAATTCGTCGTGGCCGTAGTCGACGCATTTTTCGGGGTCGGAGAAGGCGTTCTCCCGCCCGACGACGGCCGCGATCTCCCCGCGCACGGCGGATGTCAGCTTGGCGCTCATGACGTCACTCCTTTCGAACCGCAGGCCCCGAAGGATCGCTCGCCGGCCCGTCGATCCGGCGGAGCTGGCTCGGGACGCCGATCATGATCTGGGGGCGGCCCCGGAACTCCTCGACGAAGCCGGTCGCCTCGAGCGTCCGGCCCTTGAAATCGAGGGAGCCCGGCAGGGCCTTG
>JAWOHF010000316.1:0-6270 GCA_046496285.1 Candidatus Aminicenantota bacterium | reverse complement strand
GCGTCGGGGGACTGAACGAGTTCGTCAAGTACTTCTATCCGCAGCTCCGCAAGAAGGCCCTGATCATCGACGTCCGCGGCAACGGCGGAGGCAACGTTTCGCCCCAGGTCATCGACCGGCTGGTCCGTGAGATGGTCATGGTCGGCATGGCCAGGAATACGATCGCCGGGCCCGACCCGGGCGCGGCCTTTCTGGGGCCCCTCGTCTGTCTGGCCGACGAATTCTCGGCGTCCGACGGCGATATCTTCCCCTACCGGTTCAAGGCCCTCAAGCTCGGCAAGGTCGTGGGGAAAAGGACATGGGGCGGGGTCGTGGGCATCCGCGGCACGCTGCCCCTGCTCGACGGGGGCTCGCTCAACAAGCCGGAATTCGCGCCGTTCAGCCCCGACGGCACGGGTTGGGTCATCGAAGGCGTGGGCGTGGAACCCGACATTCTCGTGGACAACGATCCGGCCCGGGAGTTCGCGGGCATCGACGACCAGCTCAACAAGGCCATCGAGGTCATCCTCGAAGAGTTGAAGACCAAGGGCCGGGAGCTGCCTCCCATCCCTCCCTACCCGGTCAAGAAGTAGTCGCCATGACGACGGGGAAGATCAAAGTCAGCTGTTTCAACTGCGGGACGACCAACTTGTTCCCGTTCGGCGCGCAGGGCAAGACCGTGGTCTGCGGCCGCTGCAAGACGGACCTGCCGTTGCCGGGAACGATCCTCGAGCCGGCCCCGCAACAGACCTACAATCTCATCCAGAGCTCGAGCCTGCCCGTGCTCGTGGATTTCTATTCGCCGACGTGCGCCCCCTGCCTCATGATGCACCCCATCCTCGAACGGCTGGCGAGCCGCCGGAGAGGCGAGATCATGATCGTCAAGGTCAACATCGACCGTCACCCGGAGATGGCCCAGGGCCTGGGGATCAGGGCCGTGCCGACCTTCGTCGTCTTCCACAAGGGGGCCGAGCGGGGCCGTCAGGCCGGGGCCATGGCCGAAGACAGCTTCGCGCTGTGGGTGGCCAGCCGCTCATAAAAGGCGGGGACACGTACCTGAGGTACATGTCCCCGGTCCTGCCCCCGATCCTGCGGCAAGGGGACGAACGTTGGAACGGATGGGGGGAAGGGAATGCCGAAGGGGGGACTCGAACCCCCACTCCCGATTAAAGGGAACTAACCCCTCAAGCTAGCGTGTCTGCCAATTCCACCACTTCGGCATCTATTTCTTGACCGGAGTTTCCGTCGCCGGAGGTTTCTGGTCCGGGGTCTTGGTTTCGGGTTGGGCCGCCGGGGCCTGGTCTCCCGATTTATCGGGGGGCTGGGCCGTTTCGGCGGTCGGCGCCGGGGCCTTTTCGCCGCCCACGACCGAGCTCGATTCTTTCCCGGAAGCGATCCACAGGCCGAGCGATGTCAGCATGAAGAGGACCGCGGCGCCCGTGGTGACCCTGGACAGCAGGCTGGCCTGGCCGCGGGCCCCGAAAGCGGTCTGGCTGCCGCCGCCGCCGAAGGCGCCGGCCAGGTCGGCCGCTTTGCCCGACTGCAGCAGGACCGCGAAGATCAGGACCAGGCAAACGATGACGTGCGTGATGATGAGTAAAGCGCTCACTTTTCTTCCCTGTCAGCGCGGAGGGCCTCGACCGCGATGGCGGCGAAAGCGGCGGCGTCCAAGGACGCCCCTCCGACGAGAAATCCGTCGATATCCTTCTCTTTGAACAAAGAATACGACCCGCTCGGCTTGACCGAGCCACCGTAGAGAATTATAGCACAGGAGGCCGGTCCGTTTCCATATTTTTCTTCGAGCCGCCCCCGGATGTGGGCCTGGACCTCTTCGGCCTGGGCCGGGGTGGCGGTCCGGCCGGTCCCGATGGCCCAGACGGGCTCATAGGCGAGAAAAACCGACCCTATCTCGCCGGCGTCGAGGTCCCCGAGGCCCCTGTCGAGCTGGGCGTCGATCCGTTCGATCGTCCGCCCGGCCTCCCGCACTTCCAGGGTCTCGCCGAAGCAGACGATGGGGGACAGGCCCGACCGCAGGGCGGCCCGGACCTTGCGGGCGACCGTCTCGTCGGTCTCCCCGAAATGCTGCCTCCTCTCGGAGTGGCCGACGAGGACGAACCGGCAGCCGGCGTCCTTCAGCATGGGGCCCGAGACCTGGCCGGTGTAAGCGCCCGTATCTTCCCAGAAGAGGTCCTGGGCCCCGAGCCCGACCCCGGTCCCGGCGAGGAGTCCGCCGACCTCGGCCAGGGCCGTGAAAGGGGGGATGAGCAGGATGTCGGCCCCGGCCAGCTCCGGAGCGGCCGCGACGAGCGCGGAGGCGAGCGCCCGGGCCTCGGCGAGGGTGCCATGCATTTTCCAGTTGCCCGCGATGAACGGGCGTTTGCGCGCGTTGGCCATCTATCTCTCCAGGGCCTCGATCCCGGGAAGGGTCCCGTAGGCGATGAATTCCAGGGACGCGCCTCCTCCGGTCGAGATATGGCTGATCTTGTCCTTGACGCCGGCCTTTTTGACGGCCGCGATGGAGTCGCCGCCGCCGACGATCGAGACCGCGCCCGAATCGGCCACGGCCCGGGCGATGCCGACCGTGCCGCGGGAGAAGTTCTCTATCTCGAAAATGCCCATGGGGCCGTTCCAGAAGATCGTTTGGGCCTGGCCGATGACGGCGGCGTAGGCCTCGACGGTCTTGGGCCCGATGTCGACGCCCATCATGTCCTCAGGGAAGGGGAGGACCTCGGCGATCTGGGTGTCGGCCTCGGCGTCGGCCGCGGTCGCCAGGAGATGGTCCACCGGGAGGCGGAAGCTGACTCCCAGATCCCGGGCTTTGGCCAGAATGTCGAGGGCCGTGTCTCTCTGTTCGTCCTCGGCCAGGGACTTGCCGACCCCCAGCCCCTGGGCTTTCAGGAAGGTGTAGGCCATGGCCCCGCCGATGAGGACGCTGTTGGCCTTGGCGAGAAGGCTCTCGATGATCTCGATCTTGTCGGAGACCTTGGCCCCGCCCAGGATGGCGACGTAGGGCTTCAAGGGAGTTTGGACGGCCTTGCGGAGGTATTCGACCTCCTTCATCATCAGGAACCCGGCGGCTTTGACCGGGACGAGGTCGGCCAGGGCGACCACGGACGCGTGGGCCCGGTGGCTGGAGCCGAAGGCGTCGTTGACGTAGATGTCGATATCCTCGGCCAGGCTCGCGGCGAACGCCGGGTCGTTCCCCTCCTCCTCCTTGTGATAACGGAGGTTCTCGAGGACCAGCGCCTCGCCGTCGGCGAGCTTCTTTTTGAGCCCGGCGACCTCTTCGCCGACGACCGCCGGGGCCATGACGATGTTGTTCGGGACGAGCTCGGCCAGCCTTTGAGCCGTCGGCCGCAGGCTCATCCGGGGATCGATCTTGCCCTTGGGACGACCCATGTGGGAGGCGACGATCAGCCGGGCGCCCCGGCCCAGGAGATGCTGGATGGTGGGCAGGGAGGACCGGATCCGGGTGTCGTCGCGGATGTCCCCCTTTTCGTCCAGGGGGACATTGAAGTCCACCCTCAGGAAGACCCGCTTTCCCTTGACATCCAGGTCGGCGACGGGCTTCATCGACCGCTCACTGGGAGATGTACTTGGCCAGGTCGACCAAACGGCAGGCATAGCCCCATTCGTTGTCGTACCAGACCATGACCTTGACCATGTTCCCGCCGATGACCTTGGTCGACAGGCTGTCGACGATCCCGGAGTGGGCGTCGCCCAGGTAATCGACCGAGACGAGCGGCTCGTCCGAGTAACCGAGGATACCGTTCAGGGGGCCTTCCGCCGCCTTCTTGAGCGCGGCGTTGACCTCTTCGACGGTGGTCTCCTTCTTGAGGACGGCGACGAAATCGACGATGGAGACGTTGGGGGTCGGGACGCGGATGGCGAAGCCGTCGATCTTGCCCTTGAGCTCGGGCATGACCAGGCCGACAGCCTTGGCCGCGCCCGTCGTCGTCGGGATCTGGCAAACCGCGGCGGCCCGGGCCCGGCGCAGGTCCTTGTGCGGGGCGTCGAGGATCTTCTGGTCGTTGGTGTAGGAGTGGATGGTGGTCATCAGGCCCTTTTCGACGCCGAAGGCCTCATGGAGGACCTTGACCGTGGGGGCCAGGCAATTCGTCGTGCAGGAGGCGTTGGAAATGACGTGGTGCTTGGCCGGGTCGTAGGTCTTCTCGTTGACGCCCAGGACCAGGGTGACATCGGGGTCGGTGGCCGGTGCGGAAACGATGACCTTAGAGGCGCCGCCCTTCTCGATGTGCTGGATGGCGTCGGGCCGCTTGGTGAACAGGCCGGTCGATTCGACGACCACCGATACGCCCAGGTCCTTCCAGGGCAGCTTGCCGACCTCCCTCTCCGCGAGGACGCGGAGCTTGCGGCCGTTGATGACGATAGCGTCATCGGTCGCCTGGACGTCCTCCCGGAACCTGCCCAGGACGGAATCGTAGCGAAGCAGGTGGGCCAGGGTCTTGGCGTTGGTGATGTCGTTGACGGCCACGTACTCGACGGCCGGGTCGTTCCAGGACGCCCGGAGCATATTCCGGCCGATGCGTCCGAAGCCGTTGATCCCTATGCGGATAGCCATAAGAGCCTCCTTCCCGTTCTTTTGGAGTCAGTAGGTGAAATTCGTCCTAAAAATAACACAAACGGGACCCCCGTTCAAGGTCAACGCGAGGGTCCGGGAGGCTTGTCCGGGGAGAAGCCCTTTTTGGCCCGTTTCTGCTCGTACATCAGGAGGTCGGCCCGGGTCATCAGATCCTCGATCTTGCTGGGAACGTCCGGGTCGTAGAGGGCCAGGCCGTGGCTCAACGAAATACAGAAACGGTTCTCGGCGATGGCCTTGGCGTTGAAGGCGGAGAGCTTCTCCTCGAGCCGGTTGGAGATGGCCTCGGGGTTCATGCGGGTCGACTCCATGGCCATGACGACGAACTCGTCGCCTCCGACCCGGGCGACGATGTCGGAATCCCGGAAGTTCTTCTTGAGGATGGCCGCGGCGTCGACCAAGGCCAGGTCGCCGGCCTTGTGGCCGCCGGTGTCGTTGATCCGCTTGAGATCGTCCATGTCGAAGTAGAGGAGGGCGACCTTTTTCTTGAGCCGGTTGGCGATCTTGAGATGCTGCTCGGCGAGGGTGATGAAGCCCCGGCGGTTCAGGAGCCCGGTCAAGGCGTCCGTAAGGGACAGGGCCCGGACTTCCTCTTCCAGCCGCTTGCGGTCCGTGATGTCGGTGAGGACGGCCAGCGTCCCGCCGAGCTCGATGCCGTGGACCCGCGGGCCGCCGCTCACCAGAAAGACCCGGCGAGTGCCGTCGCGGTGGAGGAAATCGAGCTCGTAGCGGTCGGCAACGCCCATGGTGCGCCTCTTGTCGGCCTCGTGAACGATGCCGTGCTGATCCTTGGGGACGAACGAGAGGGTGGCCTTGCCGACCATGTCCTCGGGCCGGTAGCCGAGGGCCGCGGCGGCGGCCGGATTGACAAAGGAGAACTTGCCTTCGGGGTCGGTCAGGACCAGGCCTTCGGTCATGGTCTGGATGGTCCCGTCGCTGAACTTCCGGAGCTGGTCGATCTCCTCCTCGGCCCGGAGCCGCTGGGTGATGTCCTTGAGGATGCCGATGATGCCGCCGATCGTGCCGTCGGGACGCACGAAGGTCGACTTGATGAAGATCACCCGATGGTCGCCGTCCCAGGCCTTGAGGGGAGCTTCGTAGATCTGGTGGCCCGGGCGCTCGAGAAGGGCCAGGTCGTGGTTCGAATGGTGCTGGACGATCTCAACGGGGGCGACATCGCTCAGGGTCCGGCCGATGATCTGGCCCTTCTTGAGGCCGAGCAGCTTCTCGAAAGCCGGGTTGCAGCCCAGGTACCGTCCTTCCGGGTCCTTCAAGAAGGCCGGATTGGGCATGATCTCGATGATCTGCATGAGGAAATCGTGCATGTGACGGTTAGCCTGGTCCCACTTGGTGCGCTCGAAGGACTCCCGCGAGGCCACTTGGCGCCGCCAGAAAAGACAGAGGATCGTCCCGCAGGCGAGAACGAAGAGACCGGCGATCCCGACCAAGAGGCGATAGGGCGCTCTCATTCCCATAGCCAGTTCCGCGACGTCGAATTTGGTCACGACCAGCCAGGGCGAATCGGGGACGGACTTGATATAGGCGAAAACGGGTTGTCCCCGATAATCGGCCCCCTCGACAAGGCCCTCCTCCCCGAGCGCCTCCTGGGAGGCCGGCCTCCGGAATCCCGAGATGGGCAGGGGTGGCGGCGGGACAGGGCCAGGGTGCAGGCGGGGCAGGCTGAGATGGAC
>JAWOHF010000271.1:0-23242 GCA_046496285.1 Candidatus Aminicenantota bacterium | reverse complement strand
TCCGCCGGCAGAGAGCGGAGACGAACCGGGCACGGTTCGTCAAAGCCGCGGGGGTCTGGGGCCTCTGGCAGGTCGCGGGCCCGCTCCTCTGGCTCTTCTTCTTTTTCCGGACCTGGTCGGCGGTCGGCAAGGACCATCGCTTCGAGGACCTTCCCGAGTACGTCCGCGAGCTCCCATCGGACCTTCCCCCGGCCCTCGTCCAGATGCTGATGCGGGAAGGGCGGAGCGTGACCCCGGCGGCTTTCACGGCCACCCTGTTCGATCTGGCCAGGAAGGGGTTCCTGAGCCTCGAGGACCGAAGCGGCCAGAGACGGACCCTCTTCGGCTCCAAAGAGACCGTCGAGACCATCGTCACCCTGGTCAAAGAGCCGCAGGCGGGGACGGTCCTCCGCGGCTTCGAACGGGATGTCCTGACGTTCCTGTTCGAAAAGGCCGCCGGAACGGGCCTGCGCAAAGGCGCGTCCTTGAGCCTCGACGAGCTGCGCGACTTCCTGAAGAAGAACCCCCGGAAGTTCCAGTCTTGGTACACGCGCTGGACTAAGGACATCAAGGCGGAAGCGAAACCTCTCGGCTTCCTCGAGCCCGAAGGCCTCCGGGCCCGCAACGTGTTCGCCGCCGTCACCATCCCGCTCGGGATCCTGACCCTGAGCCCCGTCCTTCTGATCCTGTCCGCCTTCCTCATCCCGACCCTGAAAAGACGGACCCCGGAATGGGCCAGGGAAGACGCCCACTGGAAAGGCCTCGACCGCTTCCTGGACGATTTCTCCGGGTTCAAGGAGACCCCGCCGGAGGCGTACAAGCTCTGGGAGCACTATCTGGTCTTCGGGATCCTGTTCGGCAACGCCAAGAAGATCCTCAAGGCCCTGCCCATCATCCTCCAGGACGAGCGGGCCGTCGTGCCGGCTTGGTATCTGGGAATCGCCGGCGCTGACGCTCTGGCCGGGGGGCGCTTCCAGAGCATGATCGGCAGCCTCGAAAGGGCCGCGACATCCATCCATCAAGCCAGTCTTTCGGCGGCCCATTATTCATCGGGCGGCGGCGGAGGCTTCAGTGGCGGAGGCGGTGGAGGCGGAGGAGGAGGGGGCGGGGGCGCGGGATGAGCCTAGTGATGCGTCTCAGAAGTCATTTGGTTATGTGAGGAGTCCGTGAGGTTTATGGGACGTTCCGTGTTCGCGGCGGCCCTCTTGGCCTTCTTCATTCTCCAGCCCGGCTGCGGTGCGCCCTCCGAGGAGGCCCGGGTCATGGAGGTCGTCCGGAAAGCCGCCGTTCTGGCCGAGAGGGGGGACCTCGACGCGATGATGGAGCTTCTCACTCCGGGCTACTACGACTTTCGGGACCGGGACAAGGACGCCACCCGGGCCTTGGTCGAGGATTACCTGACGAGCTTCAGGGGTGTCGTTATCCATGTCCTCGGCGCGAAGGCCGAGATCACGGAGCCCGGCGCCCGGGCGGCCGTCACGGCCGACCTGGTGCTTTCCTCGGGGGCGGCCGAGGCTTTCCGGAAGCTCGTCCGTTTCACGGGCGATTATTTCCGGTTCGACCTGGAATTGGAGAAGTTCCCGGGGGCCCAGTGGCGGATCGCCTATGCCGATTGGCGATCGATCTCCCTGTCGGACCTTTTCCCGGAGTCCCTGGAGATCCTCAAGGAACTTTTCCCCGGCCTTTAACGTAATAAAATAACGTAAGAAGACTTTATTCTTATGAATAGATCAGATTAAGACAGCGGGAGGCAAAGCATGGAAGAAGAGAAAAAAGAGGGAAGATCGAAGACCGAGGAGTTCCGCCTGACCGGCGGCGAGATCCTCAACAAGGTCAAAGAGGTCATCCACCAAGGGAACGTCCGGCGCATCATCCTCAAGGATGAGCAGGGCAAGACGTTCCTGGAGATCCCCCTGACGGTCGGGGTCGTCGGCGCGATCGTCGCCCCCATCCTGGCCGCCGTCGGGGCCATCGCCGCCCTGGCCTCCAATCTGACGATCGTCGTCGTCAAGACGGACGAATAGCGGCCTTGATCCTGAGGGCGTTCATATCATTAGGTCTCTTTTCGGCCCTGGCCTTGATGGCCGCCGGCGACGGGCCCTCCGCCCCGGAGCATGGCCTTCTGAGCCTGATGCCCGTTCCCGAAAGCGTGACCCTCCGAGACGGGCGTTTCAGGGTGGACGAGAGCTTGTCCGTGGGCGGGCCGACCGACCCCGGACAGCGGGCTTTCAAGTCCGCCGCCCGGTTCATGTCCCGCTTGGCCTCCCGGACGGGAATTTTCCTCAAGCAGGACTTCCTGGCCGCGCAGGGATCGGCCGCCTCCGGCGCCGTCCTCTACGAATTCACCAGGCCGGGAAAACTCGAACCGCTCGAGGACGAATCTTACTCGCTGATCGTCGATCCCGGAAAGGTCGTCCTGTCGGCGCCCACCGACCTCGGGGTCCTCCGCGGCTTCGAAACCCTCCTTCAGCTGCTCAGCGCGGACGAGGCGGGGTATTACTTTCCCTGCGTCGAGATCCGCGACCGGCCCCGTTTCACCTGGCGGGGCCTGCTCATCGATTCCGGGCGCCACTTCCATCCCGTCGAGGTCATTAAGAGGAACTTGGACGGGATGGCCGCCTTGAAGATGAACGTCTTCCACTGGCACCTGACCGAGGACCAGGGGTTCCGCGTGGAGTCCAAGGTCTTTCCCCGGCTCCACGAGCTCGGCTCGGACGGCATGTATTACACGCAGGCCCAGATCCGTGACATCATCGAATATGCCGCCGACCGCGGCATCCGGGTCATGCCGGAGTTCGACATCCCGGGCCATTCCACCAGCTGGTTCGTCGCCTACCCGGAGTTCGCCAGCGCCCCCGGTCCCTACGCCATCGAGCGCCGTTTCGGGGTCTTTGGACCGGCCTTCAATCCCGCCGACGAGCGCATCTATCCGTTCTTCGACAGGTTCTTCGGCGAGATGGCCGCGCTCTTCCCCGACCCCTACCTCCACATCGGAGGGGATGAGGTCGAGGGCCATCAATGGGACGTCCATCCCGGCATCCAGGAATTCAAGAAGAAGAACCGCCTGGCCGACAACCACGCCCTCCAGGCCCATTTCAACCGTCGGCTGCTGAAGATCCTGACCCGCCACGGCAAAAAGATGGTCGGATGGGACGAGATCTTCCAGCCCGGGCTGCCGACCGACATCGTCATCCAGTCCTGGCGGGGGCAGGAAGCCTTGGTGGAAGCCGCCCGGAAAGGGTATCAGGGCATCCTGTCGAACGGCTACTACATCGACCTCTGCCATCCGGCCGAGGCCCACTATTTGAACGACCCCATCCCCATTGGCTCGCCCCTCGAGGGGGCCCAAATGAAGCTTGTCCTGGGAGGCGAGGCGACCATGTGGTCCGAGCTCGTGACTCCCGAGACGATCGACTCCCGGATCTGGCCGCGGACGGCGGCCATCGCCGAGCGCCTCTGGTCCCGGCCGTCGGTGAGGGACGTCGACGACATGTACCGTCGCCTCGCCGTCGTCAGCCTTCGGCTCGAGGAGCTCGGGTTGACCCACCTCAAGAACCAGGACATGATGCTCAGGCGCCTGGCGGCCGGCCCGGACATCGGGCCCCTCAAGGTCCTGGCCCAGGCCGTGGAGCCCTTGAAGAACTACGGGCGTCACAGCCAGGGGGCAACGTACACCTCGCTGTCCCCGTTGACCCGGTTCGTGGACGCCTGCGCCCCCGAATCCATGGCGGCCCGGGATTTCCGGATCAAGGTCGAAAGCTTCATCAGCTCGGGGGACCGCGAGACGGCCCAGGAGCTGAGGAAGACGCTGACCGCCTGGAAGAACAACCACACACTCCTCCTGCCCCTCATCGCGCGCTCCCCGGCCCTGAAGGAGATCGAAGCCCTCTCCCTGACCCTGGCGGAAGCCGCGGAAACGGGCTTGACAGCCCTGGCGCATATCGAGAAGGGGGAGAAGCCGTCCCCGGATTGGGCGGAAAGCGGCCGCAGGAAGTTGAACGAAGCCGCCAAGCCCATGGCCCACGCCGAGCTGGCCGTCGTCCGGGCCGTCGGCAGGCTGCTTGAGGCCTGCACGGGTCCGGCCGGCCGCGGACCCGTGCGTGATATAATGTAGCGATGAAACCGCCGAGACCGGCCCTGTTCCTCATGGCCTTCGTCGCGACGCTGGCGGGGTTTTTCGTCCCGGGGACTGCGGGGGAGGCGCGGGAGATCGTCTTCACCGACGATCTCGGGCGCGTGGTTGCCTTTCCCGCCAAGGTCGAGCGCGTCATTTCTCTCGAGCCCGAGATCACCCGGATCATCGTGGCCCTCGGGGCGGGGGAGCGCCTGGTGGGGATCGATTTCTTCCTTCGTCACCACGACCACCTTTTCCCCGCCCTCTTCCCCCGTTCGAAAAGCCTGCCGGTGGTCTCCAACCAGGGCCAGGAGCTCAATTACGAGCTGGCCCTCCGGCTCCGCCCCGATGTCATCTTCTCGTCCCCCTCGGAGTTCCGGATGACCGAATCCATCGAGCGCAAGATGAGGCGCCCCGTGGCCGCGTTGGCCTCGATGGGCAAGTTCGACGATCTGCTCCGCGAGATCGAGCTGCTCGGGCGCATCTTCGGGCGGGAGGAGCGGGCCGCTGAGCTCGATGCCTACTTTCGGGGCCGGATGGAGGTTTTGCGCACCGCGGCTCCGGATGCCGGCGGCCGAGGGAAACCGTCGGTCTACCTGTCGTTCTGGGGCAGCCTCATCCGGACCCCGGTCGCCTACGAGCCCGTCGACGCGGCCGGAGGCCGTAATCTGGCAGCGGGACTCCTGCCTTCCCAGCTGGGGGCCGCCGGCACGACCGTCCCCGTCGAGCAGATCCTTATCTGGGATCCCGACGTCATCCTTGTCCAGGGCAATTATCCCCCCGGCGAAAGATCGGTCACCGTCGAGGGCATCCTCGGCGACCCCCGATTCTCATCCCTGCGGGCGGTGCGCGACAAGCGGGTCCATTACACGTTCGGCTTCTGGTACTGGTGGGACCCGGCCCTGGTCCTCGTCGAGACCCTCTACCTGGCCCGGCTGTTCGACCCCGGCCGCTTTCCGGATTTCGACCTGGCCGAGGAAGGCGACCGGATCTTCAAGACCTTCTACGGAACGGAAGGGGCGTTCAGCGCCCTCTGCCGCACCCTGAAATGCCATGAGTGGATCGCGAACTAGAAGAACATCCTTGCTGTTCATCCTGGCGGCCGTCCTGCCGATCGTCCTTCTGGCCGTCTCTCTCAACATGGGGGCCTATCCGGTCCCCTTGAAGGCCGTCTGGACGACGGTCCATGATGCCCTTGTTCCGGGCCGGCCCGCGGCCGAAGCATCCCCGTACGCCGACATCCTCTTTCGCATCCGGCTGCCTCGCCTCCTCCTGGCCCTCTTTGCCGGGGCCGCCCTGGCCGTTTCCGGAGCGTCCCTTCAGGCCATCTTCAAGAACCCCCTGGTCTTCGAGTTCAGCCTGGGCATCTCTTACGGGGCCGCGTTCGGGGCGGCCCTGTCCCTGGTCTTTCTCGGGAGGGGGATGCCGGCCCAGGTCTCGGCCTTCTTTTTCGCCATCCTCGCGGTCCTTCTCGTCCTGTTGATCGCCGGAAGATCGTCCTCCCAGATCATCTCCGTCCTTCTCAGCGGGATCATCGTCTCGGCCCTTTTCCAGGCGCTGCTGTCCCTGGTCGAGTTCTTCGCCAATCCGTATGCCCTTCAAGCCCTCATTTTCTGGCTCATGGGGAGTCTGGCCCACGCCACATGGAGCGACCTCTCCCTGACCCTGCCGGTCATCGGCCTCGGCGTCGTCATCCTCATCCTTCTCCGGTGGCGGATGAACGTCCTGTCTCTGGGGGAGGATGAGGCCCGGTCCGTCGGGGTCAACGTCCGGCGGGAGAAGATCCTCATCATCGTCGTGGCCACACTGACAACGGCGGCCGCGACCTCGGTGACCGGGGTCATCAACTGGATCGGCCTGATCGTGCCCCATCTCGTCCGGATGATGGTCGGTGCGGACAACAGAAAGGTCATCCCTCTTTCGGCGTCCTTCGGGGCCTGCCTCCTGCTCGTGGCTGACGACATCGCCCGCACGGCGGCCTCCTTCGAGATCCCCATCGGCATCTTGACGAGTGTGGTCGGCATCCCCTTCTTTATCATCCTCCTCAAGAGATCCGGGAAGGTCTGGCTGTGAAGGTCCAGGTCCGGGCCCTGACCTTCTCCTACGGGCCTTTCACCCTTCGTGTCCCCACGCAGGACTTCGGGGAGGCCGGGATCACCGCCATCGTCGGTCCCAACGGCGCCGGCAAGTCCACGTTCCTCAAATGCGCCGCTTCCGTCCTTCCGGTTTCCCGCGGCGCCGTGCTCATCGGCGGCCAGGACATGGCCGGCCTGTCCGCCCGGGCCCGGGCCCGGTTGGCCGGATATGTCCCTCAGGAGCCGTCCTTCACCTTCAATTATCAGGTCCTGGATTTCGTTCTGACCGGGCGGGCGGCGTTCATCCCGGCCTTTTCCTCCCCCTCCCGCCGCGACATCGAGATCGCCGAAGAAGCCCTGTGTTTCGTGGGCCTGGAGGGTTTTTCCCGCCGGTTGTTCCTCGAGCTCAGCTCCGGGGAGAGGCGCCTCGTTCTCATCGCCCGGACGCTCGCTCAGCAGCCCGCCGTCCTCCTCCTGGACGAGCCGACGACATTCCTGGACCCCCGCCACGAAGTCGGGATGATGGAACTCCTGCGCCGCCTGGCCCGCGAGAAGGAAAAGACGGTCATCGTCACCCTCCACAATCTCGACATGGCCCTGAAATACGCGGACGACATGGTCTTCATGAAGGGCGGTGCGATCATCGCCTCCGGGCCGCCGCGGGACGTGCTGAGCGAACCCCTTCTCAAGGCGGTTTACGATATCGACATGGGGATCGTCCGCACCAACGGCCGTCTGGTCATCGTCCGTTGAGGACGGGAACCCTGGAAACTCCTCTCCCTATCGGGTATAATCGCCTCTTTTGCGGTGCCCCCGGAGAGCAAGAACCATGAGCACGCCCGATATCAACGACGAGCCGGCCGGCGAGGCCCGCAAACCTGCCGGTGCGGGCCTCCGAAAGCTGCGCCTCCGCTCCGTCGCCGCGGCCGCGGCCGCGATCGCCTTCGGAAGCCTTTATTTTTTCGTCCGCCAGCAGTTGAAGGACGGGATCTGGGGTTTCGACCTCTACCTTTTCAACAAATCCCTGGCCACGGCCTCGCTGTTCCTCGTCACCCTGTCGATGATCCTGACCGGGATCGGCTATTTTTCCCGGCGGCCCGGCCGGGCCCTGGCTTTCCGCAAGCACTACGGGCTGGCCGGATTCTGGGTCGGATCGGCCCACGGTCTCGTTTCTCATTTCTTGCTGCCGAGCCGGTTCCCTCTCTCGACCTGGGCTTTCGAACATCCCGTGGCCTCGGCCGCGGGGCTGGCCGCCCTCGTTCTCTTCGGAGCGATGGCCGCGTCCTCCAACGCCGGGGTCAAGGGACGGCTGGGCGGGGAGCTGTGGAGAAAAGGCCTTCGTTATGCGGGCTACGCGGCGCTGATCATGGCCAGCGTCCACGCCGGGGTCATCAAGTGGGCCAGCTGGACGAAATACCTCAGGACCTTCGGGTCCGTCCTGCCCTCGCTCAGTCTGCCCGTCGTGCTTTTCGCGGTCGCGGCGGTCATCCTCCGGATCTTCGTCTGGAGATCCGCGAAGGGACGGTGACGCGGTTGATCGGGGTCCCCCGCCGGCAGGGGGCTATTTCAGCTTTTCCTGGCCCTTGAATTCCCGATAGGGACTGAGGTAGGAGAGGGTTTCCCGGTCCGATTCCGTGATCTTGCCCTGCACCATCCGGGCCATGAGCTCCGCAAGACCGGGCCCGAGCATGAAGCCCTGGCCGCACATGCCGAGGGCCAGCATGTAGCCTTCGAGCTCCCTGGTCCACCCGACGATGGGGAACCCGTCGGGGGTCATCGGATAGAGCCCCCGCCACGTCCTGCGGACGCGAAGGTTCCTGAGCCGGGGGATGAGCTCGACCATGCGCCTGGCGATCATCGGCAGGAACGAGCTCGTTTCCCGGACGTCCAAGCCCCAGAGGCTCGGGTCGGGAGTGATGCAGAAGATGACCTGACCGGTGTCGTGTTGATAGAAGTAATAGTTGGCCGATCCTTCGACCGGGCGGATGTCGACGACCATGGGCTCGAGGAAACGGGCCACGGCCTCGGTCACGGCCGCTTCGTGCGAATCGGGCCGGACGGGCACGCGGATCCCGGCCGCCGCGGCCATCTCGGCTCCCCAGGGCCCGGCGGCGTTGATGACCACCTCGGCTCCGTACTCTCCGCGATCGGTCCGCACGCCCCGGACGCGGCCGCCCGAGACGAGATAGCCCGTGACCCGCTCGTTGAAGCGAAAGGCCGCCCCCAGGCTCTTGGCCCGGGTGTAGAAGGCGTGGATGGCCAGGAGGGGAGAGGCATGGCCGTCGTCGGCCGAGAACGTTCCGCCGCGAAGGCCGCGGGGATCGAGATCGGGCAGGACCTCCAGGAACGACTTCGCGTCCAGCCAATCGATGTTCAGCCCGAACTTCTTCTGGATGACGAGGAGATCCTTGAGCGTTCTCTCCTCCTGGTCGCGGTAAGCGACGAAGCTATAGCCGCCCCGGCGCCACTCGATCTTATCCCCGAAGCGCTCCTCCCAAGTCGAAAAGATCTCGAGGCTCCGCAGGCAGAGCCGGATCTTGGCGGGGTCGGAGTGGGTGGCGCGCAGGCCGCCGATGGCGCTTTTATTGGAGCCCTGCCCGACGCTCGGGAGGCGGTCGAGGACCAGGGTCCGCAACCCCGCCTCGGCCATGGCCATGGCGGCCGGGGCCCCGACGCTCCCGGCGCCGATGATGATGACATCGTTGTTCCTATTCGGAGCCATTTGTCTCGTCCTCGTTCGACAGGCCGGCGAAGACCCCCAGAGGGACTTCCATGAACAGCGGCCGCTTCGGCTGGTCGACGATCTCGGATTCGGGCACCCCTTCCTCGCGGAACAACCGGTGGACGAGGGGCGTGCAGGTCTTGGCCCCGCAGGAGCCCATCCCGGCGCGGGTGACGGCCTTGAGCTCGTTGATGTCCCGGACCCCGTCGCGGATGAGCCGTCGGAGCTCTCCGGCCGTAACCCGCTCGCAGCGGCAGATGACGGCATCGTCCGCCGTCCGCTCGACATACCCGTCCAGGGGCCGGCTGTCCGCTTCCGGCTGGATGCGGATCCCGGCGATCTTTGTCGCATATTCCCGCGGGGCCCGGACCTTGACGATCACGGTCCGGTCATGGGCTTTGAGGGCTTTGACCGCCGCGACCTCGACCTGGCCCAGCGGGTTGCCTTCCGTGTCCTCGACGACGACCCGGTCGCCTGCGGCCAGCGTGTCCTTGAGGAATTCAAAGGGGACGGCGACGGTCGGGAACTCCGCGTCCTTGCGGTAGTCGACCAGGGTGATGGCCAGCCCCGGGCAGATGGCCACGCATTTTTCGCACCCCGTGCATCCCTGGCCGTCCTTGTCGGCGACGAAGGACGGCAGCCGGCGGATGTCCGTCCGGTCCATTTCGATGAGATCGTTGGGGCAGACGGCCGTGCAGGGATCGCAGGGGATCTCCTGGTTGCAGTGGATGACCGGAAAGACGCCCGCTTCTGTCCCCGGGGCCTGTTCGG
Organism: Candidatus Aminicenantota bacterium; assembly: GCA_046496285.1. Classification (GTDB taxonomy): domain Bacteria; phylum Acidobacteriota; class Aminicenantia; order Aminicenantales; family Saccharicenantaceae; genus RBG-16-66-30. Next base: position 13,581 of record JAWOHF010000271.1, on the reverse strand, counting down.
GCACTGTCAGGCCCGGCCGGGACTTGAGGATCTCGGCCGTCCGGTGCCAATCCGGGGAGATCTCCCCGACGTCGCATCCCAGCTCCCGGGCGATCTCGAGACCGCGGATCTTTCCCGAGAAGATGGCCGCCGAGGCCTCGGCGATCTCCTCCGCGTCCCCGGCCGCGAAGACCTTCATGCCGAACTCCGCGGCTTTTTCGTGGAACTCGCTGACGGGGTCGAGCCCCACGGCGATGAGCAGCGTGTCGCAGGCAAAGGTCCTCTCGGAACCGGCCACGGGCTTGAAAGACTCGTCGACCCGGGCGATGGTCACGGACTCGACGGACTCCCGGCCGTTGGCGGAAAGCACGGTATGAGAGGTGAGGATGGGGACCCCCAGACGGGCCAGCTTGTCCCGGTGGACCTTGTACCCTCCGCACTCGGGCATGACCTCGACCAGGCCGACGACCGTGATCCCGGCTTGCAGGGCATGATAGCCGGCGATGAGACCGACGTTGCCGCCGCCGACGATGAACAGCCGGCCGGTCGGCTTGACCAAGTCCCTGTTGACCAGGGTCTGGAAGGCCCCGGCGCCGTAGACGCCGGGCAAGGTGTTGCCCGGGAAAGCCAGGTTCTTCTCCCGGGCCCCGGCGGTGACCAGAAGGACATCGGGCGAGACGAGCGCGTATCTTTTGTTATCGACGAGAACTCCGACGGTTCTATCGCTGTAGACGGCCAGGGCCGCGCTCTGGAGCCAGATCCGGACGTTGGCAAAGGAACGGACCTCTTCCTCGAGGCGGGTGGCGATATCGATGCCGCGCGTGCCGGCGTAAACGGTCTCGATGGACCCGAAAAAGCGGTGTGTCTGAAGGACGAGTTTGCCCCCGAGCCGGTGCTTGTCGTCTATGATCAGGGTTTCGACCCCGCGCTTGCCCAGCTCGACGGCGGCGGACAGGCCTGCCGGGCCGCCCCCGATGATGAGAACGGGGACCCGGAACCGGTCGATGTCCCGGGGCTCGAAGGCCGCTCCGGACGCGGGTTCGTTCCGGGGAAGCTCGGGCAGTCCGATGACCGGCTCGACGCGCAGGCCCGGCCGGACCAGCTCCATGCAGGACTTCACCGGGATGCCGTCGGCCAGGACCAGGCATTGTGAGCACTGGCCGTTGGCGCAAAAGATCCCCTGGGCGGCCCCGTCCTTGGCGTGCCGGCCGAAGATCCGGATGCCGTGGGCGAAAAGGGCCGATGATAGCGTTTCCCCCTCGAGGGCCCGTATCTCCCGCCCCTGCCAGGAAAAGGGGATCTCGCGGCGTGATGGGATCGGCAGGATGGGGTGCTTGTCGATGCGGTGCAAGTCCGGTCGTTCTCCTTCCGTCGGCGATGGCGGAAGGCATCGGGCGAATGCCTTCTGTGGCGGGGGGCCCGCCAAAGACGCGTATTATAACACAGCGGAATCCGGGAAAGTCAAAACCAAAATGAAAGCGCCGGCGCCTCGCGCGGCCTTGCCAATCGGGCCCTTGAATTGATAGGATGGGAAAAAAGGAACAATACGATCCGCTCACCGGAAGGAGGTCCCCATGAGAATCCGTAAGACCGTCAGAACGGCCGTGCTGGGCCTGTGCGTGGTGACGCTGGCCGTCACGGGCGCGCTCTTCTCCTCGGAGACCGGGCCCAAGCTCTTGACCTGCGAGACGTTCATGGACATGGAAACGGTCGGCGCGCCGGCCATTTCTCCGGATGGCCGGCAGATCCTCTTTACCCGCGGCTGGGTAGACAAGGTCAACGACCAGTCCCGCTCCAACCTCTGGATCGCGGACGTCGATGGCAAAAGGGTCCGCGAGCTGACCCACGGCGACTGGCGGGATTTTTCGCCGGCCTGGTCGCCGGATGGCAAAAAGATCGCCTATCTTTCCGACCGCGACAAAACGACCCAGATCCACGTCCTGTGGGTCGAAACGAAGGAAGTCGCCCAGCTGACCCGCCTGGAACGGGCGCCCCAGGGCCTCGCCTGGTCCCCGGACGGCCGGGCGCTGGCCTTCATCTGTTTTGTCCCCGACGACACGCCGATCCTGAGCGTCAAGCTCCCCGCGAAGCCGGCCGGTGCCAAGTGGGCCGACCCGGCCGTGCTGGTCGACCGGCTGTCTTGGAGGGCCGACGGACGTGGGCCCTTGCCCCGAGGGAACGATCACATTTTCACCGTCGATGCGACCCTGGGCGGAACGCCCAAGCGGATCACCTCGGGCGACTACTCCCATTCCGCCCCGCAATGGTCGGCCGACGGCCGGACGATCTACGTCAGCGCCATCCGCAAGCCCGACGCAGAGTATGAGTTCGGGGACACGGAGATCTACGCCGTCGATCTGGCCACGCTGGACGTCAAGGCTTTGACGGACCGGAAAGGCCCGGACGGCAACCCCCGCGTCTCGCCCGATGGCCGCTGGATAGCCTACACGGGACATGACGACCGGAACTACACGAGCCATGTGTCGAGCCTTTATCTCATGGACGCGTCCGGGGGGCAAAAGCGGCTCCTGGCCGGCGGCCTGGCCAATTCCCCGTCGGTCGTCGGCTGGGCCGCGGACGGCTCCGGCGTCTATTTCCTGCTCCAGGCCCGCGGTGAATCGAACCTTCACTATGCCCCCCTCCAGGGCCCGGTCCGCAAGGTCACCCAAGGGACCCATGTCCTTTCCGGCCTGAGTCTGGCCCGCAACGGCCAGGCGGCGGCCGTCGCCTCCAGTTTTCAAAGGCCCGGATATCTGGTGACCTTCTCCGTTTCCAAGCCCGACGCTTGGAAAGAGCTGGTGGACGTCAACGCCGACGTCCTCGAGGGCGTCCTGCTCGGTCAGGCCGAGGAACTTCTCTTCAAGGCCCCCGACGGCCTGGACGTCCAGGGCTGGCTCATCCGGCCGGCCGTCTTTGAGGCCGGGAAAAAATATCCCATGGTCCTCTGGATCCACGGCGGCCCCTGGTCCATGTACTCCGTGGCCTTCAACTGGGAATGGCAGAACTTCGCCGCTCACGGGTATGCCGTCCTTTACCTCAACCCCCGCGGCAGCACCGGCTACGGCCAGGATTTCGTCAACGGCATCCAGCACTCCTATCCCGGCAAGGACTACGACGACCTGATGGCCGGAGTGGACGCGGCCTTGGCCCGGGGCTTCATCGACGCCGAGAACCTGTTCGTCTGCGGCGGGAGCGGGGGAGGGGTCCTGACGGCCTGGATCGTCGGCCACACCGACCGCTTCCGGGCCGCGGTGTCCATGAGACCGGTCATCAACTGGCACTCCTTCGTGGGCACGACGGACGGGCCTTCCTGGTACAAGCAGTTCCGGAAAACGCCCTGGGAGGATCCCCTGGAGTACGCCCTCCGCTCGCCCCTCCATTACGTGGCCAACGTGACGACCCCGACCATGGTCATGACCGGCGAGGCCGACCTGCGGACGCCGATCAGCCAGAGCGAGGAATATTACCGGGCCCTGAAGATGCTGAAGAAAGAGACCCTTCTCGTGCGCATGCCCGAGGAGTACCACGGGTGGCGGCGCCCCTCCCACCGGCTCCTCCAGCAGCTCTACCTGCAGGCCTGGTTCGAGAGATACCGCAAGAGGTGAGAGGAGGGGAGCATGAGAGCCAGGACCACGATCACGACGGTTTTCATGATGGGGGCGATGATGTTCCAGGGACACGGCTCCGCCGACAGGACCGAGAAGCCCGTCCTCCACGGACGGAACTGGGTGGCCATCACCGGCAAGCCTCTGGCCGCGACGGCCGGGGCCATGATCTTCGCCAAGGGCGGCAACGCCGTCGACGCCGCGTGCGCCATGCTGGGCGCCGTTTGCACGATGTACGACGTCCTCAGCTGGGGCGGCGAGACCCAGGCCCTGATCTACAACCCGATTACGAAGAAGGTCGTCGGCATCAACGCCCTGGGGGTGGCCCCGACGGGGGCGACGCCCGAATTCTACAAGAGCAAGGGCTACGAATATCCGCCCCCTCACGGCCCTCTCTCGGCGGTGACGCCGGGGACACCGGGCGGGCTGATCACGATGCTGGCCGAATACGGGACGATGAGCCTGGCCGAGGTCCTCGCGCCGGCCATGGCCATGGCCGACGGTTATCCCATGGATAAGGAGATCGGCGACAGGATCGAGAAGGAAAAAGACAAGATCAAGGACTGGCCCTATTCCCGCCGAGTCCTCCTGCCCCATCTCGGCCAAGACCGCGAGGCCCCGCACCCCGGCGAGATCTTCCGCCAGCCCGACCTTCTCGACACGCTCCGGAAGCTGGTCGAGGCCGAGCGGGAGGCCCTGGCCGCAGGACAAGGCCGGAAGGCGGCCCTCGCGGCGGCCTACGACCGGTTCTATAAAGGAGATATCGCCCGGGAGTTCGTCCGCGGCTCCAAAGAACAGGGCGGCCTCATCACCATGGAGGACATGGCCCGATGGAAGCTGCATATCGAGGAGCCCGTGTCCACGAGCTACAGGGGGATCGACGTCTACAAGCTGACGAGCTGGGTCCAGGGGCCGGTCATGCTCCAGGCCCTGAACATGCTCGAGCCGATGGATCTCAAGGCCATGGGCTACAACAGCGCGGAATACATCCATACCCTATATCAGGTCATGAACCTGGCCTTCGCCGACCGGGACTTCTACTACGGCGACCCCTACTTCCCGCCCGAGGAGCCCATTCAGGGGCTGCTGTCCAAGGAGTACGCCCGCGAACGGGCCAAGCTCATCGACCGTCACAAGAACGACCCCCTTATCAAGCCCGGCGATCCGTACCCGTTCGAAGGCCGCGAGAATCCCTACCTCCGTCATCTCGACCGGTGGCTCGAGTGGTCGAGAGAGGACCCGGCCAAGCTGGGAGCGGAGGAGACCGAGGCCCTGGAGCAGAGCTTCCGGTCGGGGACGACCTCCATCCAGGCCGTCGACAAGGAAGGCTGGGTCGTCTCCGTGACGCCGAGCGGGGCCTGGGTCCCCTGCGTCATCGCCGGCCGGACAGGCATCGGCATGAGCCAGCGGGCCCAGAGCTTCGTCCTCGACGAATACCAGAACCCCTTCAACGTCATCGCTCCCGGCAAGCGGCCCCGGGCGACGCTGACCCCCGGCCTGGCCATGAAAGACGGCAAGCCGTTCCTGTCGTTCGCCGTGCAGGGCGGCGACACCCAGGACCAGAACCTCCTCCAGTTCTTCCTCAACGTCGTCGAATTCGGCATGAATGTCCAGGAGGCCTGCGAGGCGGCCAACATCACGAGCTACCAGATGCACGACTCGTTCGACGATCACAAGATCGTGCCCGGCAAGCTCGAGGTCAACGAGACGGTCCCGCCCGAGGTCCGGGAAAAGCTGCGGGCCATGGGCTATGTCCTCTCGGCCAAGAGATACACCTCAGGCCCCATCAACGCCGTCTACTTCGACTGGGCCCACGGCACGTTCTGGGGCGGGAGCAGCAATCACGGGGAGGATTACGGCATCGCCTGGTAGACAGAGGGAGGGCCGCCCTCCCCCCGGACGATGAGCGGGATTTCATCCCGCGGGGTGTTGTGCCCGGCGGAGGACTCGGCTACTCTGGCCTTTCCGCTCATAAAGGAAGGGCCCCATGACCTTCAACGGTCTTCTCAAGCTGATGGTCGAGAGGAAGGCCTCCGACCTCCACCTCATCGCCGGGCTCTATCCGGCGGTCCGCATCGACGGCGAGCTCGTGCCCCTGCCCGAGTTCGAACGGTTCACGCCCGACAGCCTCAAGGAGTTCGTCTACAGCATCCTGACCACCCACCAGAAGAACATCTTCGAGAACGATCCCCAGTTCCGCAACGAGCTCGACTTTGCCTACGGCGTCCCCGGGCTGGGCCGGTTCCGTTTCAACGTCCACGTCAGCCGGGGGAGTGTCGCGGCCTCGGTCCGGGCCCTGGCCGACAGGATCCCCGACCTCGGAGAGCTGGGGCTCCCCGACTCCGTCGGTGAGCTCGTCCGGGCCAAGCGCGGCCTGGTCCTCGTGACGGGGCCGACGGGTTGCGGGAAGTCGACGACCTTGGCCGCCCTCATCGACACCATCAACCGGACCCGGAAAGATCACATCCTGACCATCGAGGACCCTGTCGAGTACGTCCACAACTCCAAGATGTCCTATGTCACGCAAAGGGAGGTCGGCAATACGGGCGACACCCTGTCCTTCCGGAACGCCTTGAAGTATGCCCTGCGGCAGGACCCGGACGTCATCCTCATCGGCGAGATGCGCGACTACGAGACGATCGGCATCGCCATCACCTCCGCCGAAACGGGCCACCTCGTCTTCGGGACGCTCCACACCTCGAGTGCCGCGCAGACCGTCAGCCGCATCGTCGACGTCTTTCCCATGGACCAGCAGCCGCAGGTCAGGACCCAGCTGGCCTCCAACATCCTGGGAGTCGTCTCCCAAGTCCTCCTGCCCCGGAGAGACCAATCCGGGCGGATCATGGCCTGCGAGGTCATGCTGGCCAACGCCGCCATTCGCAACAACATCCGGGCCGGCAAGGTCGAAGCCATCCACCAGACGCTCCAGACCTCGGCCGCCGAGGGCATGCAGACCATGGACCAATGCCTCATCCGCCTCTCGCGGGAGAGGAAGATCGACTACGAGTCGGCCAGGCCCTACATCTTCGAGCGCACGACCCACGAGACGATCAAGGCCCTGGACCCGTCCGCCCGCCCCGTCTGCGGCCCTCGCAGCTGAGGCCTCCGGAACAGCATCCCGCCTGAGCGCCCGGATCATCCGCCGGGCGGAGCCGAGAACGCGATTGACACGCGCCGGGAAAATGGGATATTTGTAAACACGTCCCGAAATCATCGATAGGGAGAGGAATCCGTGATCAAAGAATTCAAAGAATTCGCCATGCGCGGCTCCGTGCTGGATATGGCCGTCGGCATCATCATCGGCGTGGCCTTCGGGGCCATCGTCTCGTCCTTCGTCACCGACGTCTTGATGCCGCCCCTCGGGTTGCTGCTGGGCGGGGTGGACTTCACGAACCTGTTCGTCGTCCTGAAGTCCGGGCAGGCCGGAGGACCGTTCGCGTCGCTCGCCGCCGCCCAAGAGGCCGGGGCCGTGACCCTCAACTACGGGCTGTTCATCAACAAGATCATCAGCTTCCTGATCGTGGCCTTCGCCTTGTTCCTGGTCATCCGGAGCATGAACCGGCTGAAGAAAAAGGAGGCGGCCCCCGCGGCCGCGCCGACGACCAAGGACTGCCCCTTCTGCTTCACGGCCATCCCTATCCAGGCCGTCCGCTGCCCGAACTGCACTTCTCAACTCAACCAGTAGGGCGCGGTTAAAAGGATTCCTGGGCCGTGAAGTAAAGGCCGAACGACCGCACGCCCCAGGCCAGGTCCATGCGGATGTTCGTGCCTTCGCGGGGATTCAGACTGTAGCGGAGCCCCGTTCCCATCGAATACCTGAGGCTTTGAAGTTCGAGATCCGAGAAACGGGGGAAGACCTGCCCCAGTCCCGCGAAGCCGGCCGCGCCGAACCGTCGTCCGAGGGACACCCGGTATTCCGCCTGGACGACGATCATGTCCTTGTCGCGGAACCGTCCCTTGTAGTACCCGCGCAGGAGAGAGTCGCCGCCGAGCATGGACAGCCTGTAGAAGGGAGTGTCTCCCGACGTCAACCTGAGGACGGCCTGCAGGGCGAGGACCTGCCCGGAGGCGGGAGAGGCGTACTTCCTGAAGTCCAGGTTCAGGCTGCTGAAGGCGAACTCGCTTCCCAGGACCGGTCCGTAGGCCCTGGCGGCCAGCTGGAAGAAGGACCCGTGCCGGGGGAACTGGACGTTGTCGCGGGTGTCCCAATCGAAGCTGATCCCGGCTCCCGAGACGAGGCCGCCCCGGCTCCCCGGAATGCCGGCTGTCTCGAGGATGCCGCCCGGCTCGACGCTTTCCATGTTCGTTTGTTCCAAGTCGAGGAGCAGGCCGGCATAGAGGCTTCCCAGCAGCTTCTTCTTCAACCCGGCCTGGAAGAGCGCGATGCGCGGGGTGTAGGATTCCATGAGGCTCGACGGCGTATCGTTGCCGATCCCGTAGAACCGCTGAGGGGTCCGTTCGTAGCGGAGATTGCCGCTCAGATAGACGCTGTTCTTTTCGAAATACACCTGGGGAACGACCGAGACCTGAAACTGCTTGGCCAGCGTGTAGTTCCCGAAGATCCATACCGTGGAGGTCCGCGTCAGGGCCTTGTTCTTTCCGGCCCGGAAGTTGAGGACCCCCCCCGCTCCCAGGGCCAGCTTGGTCTCAGGGGTGTAGTACACGAAGGGCAGGAAGATGAGCTTCGGGCGGAACGCGTCCGTGCCCCGGTCCTCCTTTTGGGATCCCTCCGGCGGGGAGGTGGCCTGGGCCAGGGCCGCCGGCGGGGTCGTCAGGCGCCCGGCGAAAAGGAGAGCGGACAACAGCGCGGGCCCCGCGGCCCGGGACATCCGCACCCTGCGGCGACGGGCTAGCTCATCGATCATGACCGAGGCTTCTCATGACCGCCTCATGATACCCGCCGGACCCCGAAATGTAAACAGCCCGCCCGGAGACGTGTTGCGTGATTCCTGCGGTTGGGATATAAAAGAGCGTATGAAAAAGATCATCGTTCTCGGGTCCGGCATGGTCGGCCGGATCATGGCCGTCGACCTGGCCCGGGATTTCGATGTCACGGCCGCCGACCTCCGTCCCGCCAACCTCGAGAGACTGAAGGGCACGCCCGTCAAGCCCCTCGCCGCGGACCTGTCCGATGCCGGGGCGGTCGGACGCGCCGTAGAGGGTTTCGATCTCGTCGTCGGTGCGGTGCCCGGGTCCCTGGGTTTCTCCACCCTGCGCGCCGTCCTCGAAGCCGGCAAGGATACGGTCGACATCTCTTTTTTCCCCGAGGACGCTTTCCTCCTGGACGGCCTGGCCGCGAAGAACGGGCGGACGGCCGTCGTCGACTGCGGGGTGGCCCCGGGCATGAGCAACATGATCCTCGGCCATCACGCCTCCCGGATGAACGTCACCCACTTCGCCTGCTATGTCGGAGGGCTCCCCTTCAAACGGGATTTCCCCTTCGAATACAAAGCCCCGTTCTCCCCGGCCGACGTCATCGAGGAATACACCCGGCCCGCCCGCTATGTCGAGAACGGGCACCTGGTCGTCAAACCGGCCCTTTCGGACGCCGAGCTCATGGACTTCCCGGAGGTCGGCACTCTGGAGGCCTTCAATTCGGACGGCCTCCGCTCGCTGATCGCGACCATGTCCATCCCGAACATGATCGAGAAGACCCTTCGTTATCCCGGTCATGTCGAGCGCATCAAGGCCCTCCGCGACAGCGGGTTCCTCGACCCGGAGGAGATCGAGGTCGGCGGGAGCCGGATCCGGCCGCTCGATTTCACCTCGGCCCTGCTCTTCAAGCAGTGGCACCTTCACGAGGATGATGACGAGTTTACGGTCATGAGGATCGTCATCAAAGGCGAGGAGGAGGGGCGCCCCCGGGAGATCGTTTACGACCTCTTCGACCGCAGGGACCGGGCCACGGGGTTCTCCTCGATGGCCCGGACGACGGGGTTCCCGGCGACGGCCGCGGCCCGGCTTATCCTGTCCGGGGCCTTTGCCCGCAAGGGGATCTGCCCGCCTGAATACATCGGCTCCGAGGAGAGCTGTTTCCGGTCCGTCATGGCCGAGCTCGAAAGCCGGAACGTCCGCTATGAGCGGAAGGGTTGAATATGTTTCAAAAGGAGTCATCATGAAAAAAATCTTCCCCGCCATCGTCTTTCTTATCGCGGCCGCGCTGGCCCTGTCGCCCGCCGGCCTGTCGGCCCAAGCCAAGGCCCAGGCGAAAGCGAAAAGCCCGGCCGCCGCACCCGCCGTCTCCGCTTCAGACCTCGCCAACGGCATCCCGTACCGGGCCATCGGCCCCACCCGCCAGAGCGGCCGGTTCGTCGACTTCGCCGTCCCCCTCCAGAGGCCGCACACGTTCTACGCCGCCACCGGCTCCGGAGGGCTCTGGAAAACGGACAACAACGGCCAAACGTTCGAGCCCATCTTCGACCACGAGAAGGTCTTCTCCATCGGCGACATCGCCGTGGCCCCCTCGGATCCCGACATTCTTTGGGTCGGCACGGGCGAGGCCAACAACTCCCGCTCGACCTATTGGGGCGACGGCGTCTACAAGTCCACAGACGCCGGAAAAAGCTGGCGGCACATGGGGCTGCCGGAATCCCATCACATCGGGCGGATCGTCGTCCACCCCGAGAATCCCGACGTGATCTACGTCGCGGCCCTCGGCCATCTCTACTCGGAGAACCCCGAACGGGGGCTCTACAAGACGTCCGACGGCGGCCAGACCTGGACGAAGAGCCTGGAGGTCGTGGCCGGCGGCCGTTATGTCGGGGTCGTCGACGTGGCCATGGACCCGTCGGCGCCCGACACCCTTTACGCCGCGGCCTACGACCGGCTCCGCAAGCCGTGGACCTACCAGATCGGCGGTCCCGGCTCGGGCATCTACAAGACGGTCGACGCCGGCAAGACGTGGACCAAGCTCGAGAACGGCCTGCCCGGAGGCATCCTGGGCCGCATCGGGCTTGCGATCTACCCCAAGAACCCCAAGATCGTCTACGCCTGCGTCGAGAACACCAACAAGCCGGGGATGTCCGCCGAGGAACGCTGGCAGGAGATCCTCGACGGAAAATCCAGCCAGGGCATGATCGACGGCGAGATCTACCGCTCGGACGACGCCGGCTCGACCTGGACAAAGGTCAGCCCGGAGAAGCGGAGCATCGGCGGGGCCCCGGGCTATTGGTACGGCCAGATCATCGTCGATCCCAACGACGACCAGGTCGTCTACGTCCTGAGCGTCGGGGTCCTCGGCACCCGGGACGGCGGCAAGACCTGGGCGCCGCCCTTCCGGTTCGGCGGCGACAACCACGCCCTGTGGATCGATCCCGTTGACTCGAATCACATGCTCCTCGGCTACGACCACGGCCTGGGGGTGACCTGGGACGGCGGCAAGAATTGGTATCATCCCGATTTTCTCCCCCTGGCCCAGTTCTACGCGGTCGACTTCGACATGTCCCATCCGTACCGCGTGGCCGGCGGCCTGCAGGACAACGGCTCGCTCATGGGGCCCAGCACCAAGCCGGGCGCCGGGGGAGGGCGCTTCGCCGTGACCAGCGGTTCAGGCGTACAGTCCGGCCCGCCCATCCAGATCGAGGACTGGACGAGCCTCGGAGGGGGGGACGGCATGTACAACGCCTTCGACCGCAGGACCAACCGCATCGTCTACAACGAATCCCAGTTCGGGCCGCTTTCGAGGGTCGATCTGGTGACGGGGGAGGCCAAGAGCATCGCCTACCAGCGACAGAAGCCCGAGACCCGCTGGAACTGGTGCTCGCCCATCCTCGTCTCCGCCCACAACAGCGACACCGTCTACCATTGCGGGAACATCGTCGTCATGTCGACCAACCGCGGCGAATCCTGGACGGAGATCAGCCCCGACCTGACGACCAACGATCCGACGAAGCTCGTCGTCGGCGGCAAGGGAGGGGACGGCAACATCCAATACTGCACGATCACCGCTTTCGACGAATCGCCTCTCGTCCCGGGGCTCCTCTGGGTGGGCACGGACGACGGCAACGTCTGGGTCACCCGCGACAACGGCCGGGCCTGGACCAAGCTCAACGACCGCATCGCCGGCAATCCGGGATACTGGGTCAGCCGGGTCACGGCTTCGAATTTCGACCCTGGCATGGCCTATGTCACCTACACCGGGTACCGGCACGACGATTTCCGGCCGTTCGTCTACAAGACCGCGGATTACGGACAGACCTGGACCTCCCTGGCCGGAGGCCTGGCCGAAGGCCCGGTCAACGTCATCCGGGAGGACGTCAAGAACCCGGCCCTCCTGTTCGTCGGCACGGAGTTCGGCGTCCAGGTTTCGATCGACGGCGGCAAGAGCTGGTTCAAGATGAAGAGCAACATGCCGACCCAGCCCGTCCACGACCTCAAGGTCCACCCCCGGGAGAACGACCTCATCGTCGCCACCCACGGCCGGGGCATCTTCATCGCCGACATCGCGCCGCTCCAGGAGCTGACGCCTGCGGTCCTGGCCAAGGACGTCCACCTCTTCCAGATCGAGCCCAAGGTCCGCTGGGTGGGGACCGACAGACGCATTTCCAGCAGCTCGAACTTCGCGGGACAGAGCGAACCCGTCGGCTTGGTCATCCAGTACTACCTCAAAGCCAAGCCCAAGGGCGACGTCAAGATCCAGGTCTTCCGGGGCACCTTGCTGCTCAACGAGATCCGCGGAACGGCCGAGCCCGGCCTCAACACGGCCGTCTGGAACATGACCGGACGCCGCGAGCGGACGGAAGAAGAAAAGAAAGCCGCCCAGGAACAGGCACGCAGGCTCCGGGAAATGGGTTACGGCGGGGCCGCCGGCGACATGAGCTGGGCCTCTTTCCCGGTCACCGAGGGGGAATACCGATTCGTTCTGCTCGTCGACGGCAAATCATTGACCGCCCACGGCACGATCCTTCAGGACCCGCGCTACTAGCAGGATATTTTGTAAAGGCCGTTTTCCCGCACCGGGAAGGCGGCCTTTTATTTTGTTCATCTCCAGTTTCCGTGGAGATATGGAGATGAATCTTTTTTTTCTTGCCCCGTTCTGTTAACTTATGGCGGGAGGCCCGGGCATGCCGAAATACTCCGTCCATCAAGTCCGAGAAAAGATCGGGGCCTTCCCCCGGGTCGAGCTCATCCATCGGCCGACCCCCCTCCGGAAGCTCGCCCGACTCTCGAAGATCCTCGGCGGCCCCGGGATCTACATCAAACGGGACGACCTGACGGGGCTGGCCTTCGGAGGAAACAAGTCGCGAAAGCTCGAATTCATCGTCGGCGACATGCTCCGGAAGAAGGCCGACGTCGTCATCACCTGGGCCAGCGTCCAGTCGAATTGGTGCCTGCAGACGGCCGCCGCGGCCCGCATGTTCGGGATCCGCCCCGTCCTTGTCCTTTTCAAGACCTCCGCCCTGCCGGCCGAGGTCGACGGCAACCTGCTCCTCGACGTCATCCTCGACGCCGACGTCCGCGTCCGGGAGGCCGTGAAAGGCCGGGTCGTCAAAGCGGCCCAGGCCTTCGGCATCCTTGAGGAAGTCGCCGGGGAATTCCGGGCCAAGGGCCTCCGCCCCTATCTCGTGCCCGTCGGGGGCTCCCTCGTCGGTGGGGACATGGACCGGCCTTGGGGCGCCGTCGGCTATGTCGAGGCCTTTGCCGAGATGCTCGGCCAGGCGGCGGGGGAGGGGTTCTTACCCGACTATGTCGTCCACTCGACGGGTTCGGGGGGCACCCAGGCCGGGCTGGTCGTCGGGGCCAAGGCCCTGACGGACGATTGCCGCGTCGTGGGCATCAGCGTCTCGGACCCGAAGGGCCCGTTCTCGGAGGACGTTCTGAAGATCGCCCGGGCGACCGAAGAGATGCTGGGGACGAGCCTGGGCCTCGGCCCCGAAGATGTCATCGTCCACGACGAATATCTTGGCCAAGGCTACGGCGCCGTCGACCGCAGTGTCGCCGACGTCATCAGGCTGGTTTTCCAGACCGAGGGGATCGTCCTCGACCCGGTCTACACGGC
>JAWOHF010000213.1:0-5551 GCA_046496285.1 Candidatus Aminicenantota bacterium | reverse complement strand
TCTGGGCTACAGAAGAAATTGTATTTCCCACCCTGGTCAGATTACTCGGTTATGTATCGAGGACCTGCTCCTTGAGCTCCCGCGCGGACAGGGCCCCGGTCAGCTCGATGAACCGGTCGGCCAGGGTCGACTTGCCGTGGTCCACGTGGGCGATGATGGAGAAGTTCCTGATATTCTTCATGGAAACTCTCATCATCGCAGAATTCCCGGGACCCGTCAAATCCCCCGGCCGGGGGGGCGCCAAGATTGACTTTTCAGGGGACCTCGGGTATCTTGAGGAGGGTGATTTGCGCCCTGAAACCAGCGGTGAATCGCGGATAGAACCCAAGGAGGTTCCCATGCTTGGATCGATCGGTCCTACGGAACTGATACTCATCCTGCTCATTGTCATTATCATTTTCGGCGCCCGGAAGCTGCCGGACCTCGGCAAGTCCATCGGGGAAGGCATCAAGAACTTCAAGAAGTCCATGAACACGAAGGATGACCCCGACAGCCCCAAGAAGCCAGACCCTCCGGCCGGCTGACGTTTCCCCTCCCGGCGCGCCCCGGCCCGCGTCCCTGACCGAGCCGCCCCGTGAGAACCATCCATGAAGCTTTCCCTCGACGCGGGATTCGACCTCGGCGGCACACGGCTGAAGTACGGACTCGTCGACCCGCAGGGCCGCCTCGTCCGGAAAGGCCAGGTGCCGAGCCCCGGCTCCATGGACGAGCTCCTGTCGGCCCTCAGGGAAGTCTGGGAGCGGCTCAAGGGGGAGTATCCCGGGAAGATCCGCTCCTGCGGTTTCGGCTTCGCCGGTTTCTACAGCCGGCGGGACCGGAGGATCCTCCAATCCCCGAACTATCCGAGCCTCGACGGCTTCCCGATCGCGCCCGCCCTCCGGAAGTTCATCGACGTCCCCTTCCGGGTCGACAATGACGCCAACATGGCCGCCTTCGGGGAATTCAAGCACGGCGCGGCACAGGGCGCCCGGAGCCTCGTCCTCCTGACGGTCGGCACCGGCATCGGTTCCGGGATCATCCTCGACGGGAAGCTGTGGCGAGGCGAGGGCGGTTACGCCGGCGAGATCGGTCACATCACCGTCAACCCGGAGGGCGATGTCTGCACCTGCGGCAACCGGGGCTGTCTCGAGACCGAGGCGTCCGCCCCGAGGATCGTCCGCCGCTATCAGGAGCTCACGGGAAGGACGGACATCGCCGATTCGAAGACCGTCCATCGGCTGGCCAAGACCGGTGACCCGGCCGCCGTCGAGAGCTTCAGGAAATGCGCCACCTACCTGGGGATCGGAATGGGCATCGTCATCAACCTCCTCAACCCGGAAAAGATCCTCATCGGCGGGGGAGTCGTCTCGGCCGGCCGGATCCTCCTGGGCCCGGCCGTCGAGGAGGCCCGCCGCCGGTCGATCCGCTTCTCGTTCGCCGGATGCCGCATCGAGAAAGCGGCTTTGGGCAACAACGCCGGGCTCATCGGCGCGGCAGCCTGGGCCGGGCTCAAGGCCGGGGGCCATGAAACAATCCTCACCCCCGGGGAGTTATAAAGCTTTGACATCCCTCGAGGAAAAAAATATAACTTGAAGGGCACGACGCCGGATAAGGAGATCGTCTTGACCAGGAAAATTTGTGCGGGATTGGTCGTTTTCGCCGCCGTGCTCGCCTTTCTCCCGTCCTGGGGGGGCGCCGCCCAGACGGGATCGATCAAGGGCCGGGTCAGCGACGAGACGGGGAAGCCTCTTGCCGGGGCCTATCTCTACCTGGGATCCCCGGCCCTGCCGGGGATCTCAAACTACATGACCTCCAAAACGGGCCATTTCATGTTCCCCATGATCCCTCTCGGCACCTACCGGATCACCGTGGAACATCCCAGCTTTAAGACCGTCACCGTCCAGGGCATCGTCGTCCTCTCCGGCGCGACGGCCACCGTCGATTTCAAGATGGAGCCTTCCCAGACCGAGGGAGAGAAGACCGAGCGCGAACGGGGCTCGGGGATCGACAGGGAATCCCCGCGGAACGCCTTCTTCCTGGAACAGGAGGTCATCACCCGCCTGCCGGGGTCCCGGGATTTCAGTGCCGTGTTGAGCCTGGTCCCCGGCCTGGTCTTTGAGGTCGAACCGACCTTCTCCAGGGGTTCGGCGCACGGGGCCCCGTTCACGGCCAACGCCTTCGTGCTGGACGGGGTCGACACGACGAACCCCGCCTTCGGGGACCCCATGGGCCGGATCAACGTCGACCTCATCGACCATGTCGTGGTCGAAACGGCGGGCCTTCCGGCCGACACCGGACCGGCCCAGGGCGCGTACGTTCAGATCGTCCATCGGTCGGGAGGGAACTCGGCCTCCGGGAGCCTGGCCTATACCCATGCGCCCAAAAAGCTGGCCAGACAGGCCTGGAAGGAAGATGAGGTCGCGGCCATTGGCCGGGAGCCCCTGGCGGCCCCCGAATCGGAATACGACTATTCCTGGACCGCCGGCGGCCCGGTCCTCCAGGATATCGCCTGGTATTTCAGCAACATCCGCTACCGGACAAGCTCGCGGGCGACCTCCTTCGAGACCTGGGGCGACCCCGTCGGGACCACCCATTTTCCTTTCGATTTCAAGGACCGGGACCTGTCCGGTCTCTTCAAGCTCTCGGGCGGCCTCACCAACTCGTTCCGGGTCATCATGGAATTCGGCCTCTCCAAGGTCAGCCAATCGGCTTACGCCCCCGAGCTGAGCTGGTACCGGACCAGGTCGGCGACACGCAAGCTCGACGGCGCGGACCTGTTCACAGGGCGCGGCGGGCTCACCTACATCGTCGGGCGAAAGACCGTGGTCGACCTCCACCTCGGATACGCCTCGTCCGAACAGCCGATCTATATGAACCCCTTATCGCCGGACAAGCCGCAATATCACGACCTGGCGACGGGCTACTCATGGGGCAGCGGCTCCCTGAACGAATTGGAAAAAGCCAACCGCCTGAGGGTCGGAGGGGTCCTCACGCATCTCCTGGACCGGTTCTTCGGGCTGCCTCAGGAGCTCGTCGTCGGCGGCGAATACGAAGCGACGTCGTCCGATTCATCGGTCTGGAAGACCGACAACCTCATCTACAATTTCCTGAACGGCAGCCCGTATGCTTTGGGCGAGACCGTTTCGCCCGCTTCCGGCAACACCGTCGGCTTCGGCCTGATCGGCTTTTGGATCGCGCCCAGGGACCAGGGAAATCTGTCCGTCCAGCGCGACGTCAAAAGGCTCGGGTTCTTCGCCCGGGACACGCTGAGGATCGCCAGCCGGCTTTTCTTGTCCCTCGGCCTCCGCTATGACCGCTCCGACGCCCGTTTCGACCCCGTCCCTAAGGGCGTTTCGGGGAACGGGCAATCCGTGGGGGTCGGGGAAGCCCTGATCAGCCCCCTGCTGGGCTTCAATCCCTACAGCTCGTTCAGTCTCGGACAATGGAACGACGCCATCACCTGGAACACCTTCTCGCCGCGCTTCGGCTTGAGCTGGGACCTTTTAGGGAACGGCAGGACGGTCCTCAAAGGGTCGTATTCGAAAATGCCGGAGCACCTCGGGCTTGGCTACTCCCGGGACCTCACGCCCCTCGACCCCCGGCGCTCCCACAATTTCTATTGGTATGACGAGAACGAGAACGCCGTGGTCGATGCCGGCGATACGTTCCGCCTGTTCGCCGACGATTACCGGGTCTATAAGCAGGAATACTACAGGCAGGCCGTCGACCCCGATCTGGAGGCCCCGACGATCGAAGAGTGGACGGCCGGATTCGAACAGGAGATCGCCCGCGACTTCACGCTCTCGTTCCGGGCCATCTCCCGGACGCACAGGAACCTCACCGGGAACACGCTCTACGACCCTTCGACCGAGGTCTCCTGGTCCCGGATCGCCGACGCGCCGGAGGGCTGGTGGGTCCCCTTCACGACCGTCGTTCCGGGAACGGGCGGCTACCCGGACGTTCCGGTGACCGTCTACTACCGATCGGCGACGGCCCCCTTGTTCTTCGGGCGGATCGAGAACATTCCCGAGCTGCGGGCGAAATACCGCGGCTACGAGTTCTCGTTCCGCAAGAGGATGTCCCACAACTGGCAGCTCCTCGGATCTCTGGTTTGGAGCCGGTCGACCGGAACAACGGGCCTGGCCTCGCCCTGGAGCGCCGGGAACTCCGCGGCGTTCCTCTCGCCGAACTCGTTCATCAACCACTCGGAGGCCGCCCTCCTCGTGCCGGACCGGCCCCTGTCCCTCCGGCTCATGGGAACGGTGCGCTTCCGTTGGGACATCTTCCTCAGCTTTCTCTTCAGGGCCCAGAGCGGGGCACCCTGGGCCAGGTCCGTGACCATCATCCCACCGGAAACCTGGGCTCAGGCCAATCAAGCGGACCGGACGCCGGCGACCGTGTTCCTGGAAGAGCCGGGGACCAACCGCTACGGGGCCTGGAAGAACCTGGACCTGCGGGTGGAGAAGGAGTTCCGGAAAGGGGGACGGACGCGCTATGCCGTCTCCGTCGACCTGCTCAACCTGCTGGGAAACAAATACGGGATCCTCGATCTCAACGACGGCGGCTCCTGGTCGCCCGAAGGGGAGGGGGCCGGACCGGGGGTCAGAAGCCTCAGCAGCACCTACGATACGTACTTGCCCATCTGGGGGATCCAGTCGGTCCGTTTCAACCTCAGCCTAAGATTTTAGGCGGAATTCGAGGGCCTTTTTCAGCTCGCCCCCTTCGGTCGTGTTCTTCACCGAAACGTGAAGGGTGAGCTTCTCGGCCCGAAGCCGTTCGAGGTCCTCATCGAGCACCACGGGGATATCCATCCGGAAGATCTTTTCGCCTTGTCTCTTGAGCTCCTCCTCTTCGAGGACCAGGGGGAAAGCCGACCTCGAATCCCAGACGGTCCGCCCCGCCTCGTCCTTCAAGGCCAGCTCGAGCTCGAAGACGGTTTCCAGGCGCTCTTCCTTGAACGTGAACCAGATGGACGTATAGGGGACGTCGACCCAGACGCGGCCCTCGAAGATCCCGGCCTCGGACCTGACGGGTTGTACGGAGACCTTGTAATCGAAGAACCTTTTTTCCTGCTGGATCGTATTCTGGAAATGACCCTGGGCGATGTTGAGCCGCTGGAGATGCTCCAGGTTGATGGCCGTCATGATGTAGCGCCCCGAGCAGTGCTCGTCGAGGAAGATCACGGGGAAGCTGCCGTAATACCAGACCTCCCGGCAATTCCCACCCGCCTCCATGGGGTAGGTCAGGCGCTCCTGAGGGGGGCCGAAAAGGATGAGGATCCGTCCCCTGTCGGTCTGCCAACCCGGACGGCCCTCGCCGTGGAAGAGCATGGCCGCCCTCTGGACCCTTTCTTCGTATTCGTCCTTGAAGGCGTTGTGCTCGGTGTCGGGGTCCGGGTCCCGCCTCTTCCAGAACTCCTCGATGAACTCGTCCTTCCGGTCGTCGGGGAGCTCGAGGAAGATCTTGCGCTCCTCCCGGGTGATGATGTGTCCGACCTTGGATATGAATTCGGCGTAGGGCGGCGAGAGCTTTTTCTCGATATTGTAGAGGCGGCAGGCCGTCGAGGCGCTCA
>JAWOHF010000134.1:0-2867 GCA_046496285.1 Candidatus Aminicenantota bacterium | reverse complement strand
TTCGATATGAAGATCTCGGCCAGCGTTCTCCACTTCGGCGCGAGGTCGTGCCCGTTGTTTAGGAACAAGAAAAAGGCCCGCCCCCCCTTGCGGGGGGCGGGCCCTGGTGGTCGGATGATCCTTGCGGACCGCGCCGGTCAGAACGAGAGCTTGAGGCCCAGCCGCGCCGACCAGGTCGCGAACCGGCTGTCCCAATCGTTGTACGCGGCGTGCGTGATCCCCAGGCCGTCGACGATCGTCTTGTAGTTGTCGACGAATGTCCCCTCCAGGATCTGCTTGAAATAGGTGTTGCCGGAGAAGGTGCTGCGGTTGTAGGTCATGATCTTGCTCTGGATGGTGTCGGTGTTGGTGACGTTGTTGATCTGGAGGTTGATCGAAGCCCGGTACTTGCCGGAGAGCTTGAGGGTGTAGTCCAAGTAGAGGTCCGCCCAGAAGGTGAACGGCAGACGGCCCAGGTCCGCCCGGCCGTCGGGGTAGAAGTACTTGGAGTTGAAGAGGAGCTTGGTCGTCACGGGGAAGCCGCTCCGGCCGTAGGCGATCGCGCCCACGGTCAGGCCGAAGGGGAAGGAGTAGGACCCGTAGGCCTTTAAATAATGGGTCCTGTCGTGGGGCAGGGGGCCGGTAAGGACATTGCCGTCGCCGTCGTACCCCATGAACCAACGGTCGAAATCCTGCTCGACGCCAGGGCCGAGGCGGCCGCCCTCGTCGGAGCTGCCCAGTCCGGAGAAGTTCCCGGAGACGCGGCTCCAGGTGTAGTTGGCCCCGCCCTGCCAATTGTTGCTGAACCGCTTTTCGAAGGAGACGTTGACGGCCCAGTATTCGCGCGTCGCCTTGGGGCAAGGCCACAGGTCGTAGGTCAGCCCGTCGTCCTCCGTGCCGAACCTGTTGTCAGGCCCGGGATCGGTCCAGGTATCGATGAACTCGCCGCCCTCGGAGATCGGCCGGGTGACGCCGAAGCCGGGGTTGGCGACCCAGAAGTCCTGGTAGACCCGGATGGTCCCGTCCAGGTTCACCTCCGTCCTGTAGACGCCGACGTCCTCGATCGTCCGGATGAGGTGCTTGTTGACCAGCCGCACGGACAAAGAGGCGCTCTCCCACAGCTTCTTCTCGGCGCCGAAGGAGATCTCCCGCTGGGCGGTCGGCTTCAGGTCGGGATCGACCCGGTCGAACGAAGGCGGCAGGTAGTGCATGGACCCCCCGTACGTGTTGTTGGCGGCCTGGTTGGCGGCGTCGTCGAGCAGGCCGTTCGAGGCGATCTGGGTCCAGTCCGGGTCCTGGAGGGCGTAGATGTCCTCGACGCGCTTCGAGCCGCCGAAGGTCAACTGGCCCAGGTAGAGCTTCATGACGTCGTAGTAGATCCCGAAACTGCCGAAGACCTTCAGGCTGGAATCCCCGAACACGTCGTAGACCACGCCCAGGCGCGGGGCGATGGACTGCCCCAGGTCGAAGGTGATGGGCTTGGGCGAGTATCCGGGCCAGGTGTCGACGTCCGTGAACGGGGGCATGTACTGGCTCTCGGCGCGGAGGCCGAGGTTGACGGTCAGCCTGTTGTTGATGGTCCAGGAATCCTGGGCGTAGACCGAGAAGTTGCTGCTGGAGCTGTCCCAGACGCTGCCGTAATCGGACGTGAACGAGCCGCGGATGAAATAATATCCGTAGGCGCCGTAATAGGGGCTCTCCGGGTCGGCGCCGGGGCCGATGGGGAAATCGAGCTGGCTGTTGGTCTGGCCCCAATAAATATAGACGCAGGGGTGGGGGGCGCCGGTGAAGCGATTGTCGTAGAGGTAGTTGTACCCGATCCCGGCCTTCAAGGCGTGCTCGCCCGCCAAATTCAGATAATTGGTCAGGTCCAGGTTGTTGCTGATCTTGCCCCGCTTGTAATACAGGGTCGTCTGATAGAGCGGGTGGCTCCGCCAGCCGGAGTTGTGGAGCAGGTCCGGATTGGCCGTGAAGAAGGGGTCGTCGACGAAGGCCGCGTTCGAGGTCCCGAAATAATAGTTGGAGGCGTCGGGAGGAGCGATCTGCTCGTTGGTCGTGTCCCGCTCGTACCAGCCGCCCCGGTAGCTGATGAGCGTGTTGTTGCCGAGGGAGTAGTCGGCGGTCAGCGAGGCGCTCATGCTGGGATAATCGTAGCCTTCCTTCTCCCATTCGTAGGTCGCCGTGCTGTCCCCGACGATGCCGGGGAGGGCCCCCCGGTACTTCGAAAAGCTGTTGACGAAGCTCGCGGACAGGCGAAGGCCGGAGAAGGGAGCGGCCGAGAGCCGGATGGACGCGCCCATCCGATCGTTCTTCTCCTCGAACGTCTCGAAGGGCCCTTCGCGGTCGTTGAAGTCCCTCAGGGCCGACGTCCGGCCGAGGCTCGGATTGAACGACCCGAAGAACCACAGCTTGTCCTTGATGAGATAGCCGCCGAGGCTGATGACCCCCTCGAACCGGTTGTACCGGTCCCGGTCCTTGCCGTCGTTGAAATAGAGTTCGTCGTAATTGACGTACTCGTAGACGTAGCCGGCGGCGTACGGGTCCCGCCTGAGGAAGGTCCGGGATTTCCCCTGCATGTACTGCCGGTTGTTCTCGTAGAAGCCCATGATGTCGCCGTGGAACTCGTTGCTGCCCGATCTCGTGATGACGTTGACGACGCCGCCCATCGAGCCGCCGTACTCGGCGTTGTAGCCCGAAGCCGTGACCTTGACCTCTTCCAGGAGCTCGAGGACGATGCTCTGGGGCTCGCCGCCGTAGTGGAAGTCCGAGATGTCGGCGCCGTCCACGTAGAACATGTTCTCCGGGCCGGTCGCGCCGTCGACGGACAGGCCGGCCGTATTGGACTCCTTCTGAACGCCCGGGATGGTGCTGATCAGCGAATCGAAGGA
>JAWOHF010000103.1:0-3122 GCA_046496285.1 Candidatus Aminicenantota bacterium | reverse complement strand
CCGATTCGTTCGTCACGCGGCCCGCCCACTACGGGGTGATGGCGGCGTTCGCCATCGGGTTGGCCGCGTTGTCGATCCTGTTGGGCGTGTTGCGTGTAGATGCGCAGCCTGGAATGGACGTCAGCCCCGGGCTGGAGATCGTCGAGGGCAAAAAGCGCGCCCTCGTCCCTTCGATCCAACCCCGCGGCGCCCAGGTCGTGACCTGGATCGTCCGGGCCGATAAACCCGTCAAGATCGAGGTCAAAGCGGAGACGCGGAACGCCTGGGGCGATTCCCGCACGATCGATCTGGGAGGTGCAAGATGAAGAAGACAGCCGGGTTCGCCCTGCTTCTGGTCTTTCTCGCGGCGGCCCTGCCGGCGCAAAAAACCGATATCTCCGTGCCCCTGAGGTTCGACCACTATTACTCGCTCGAACAGGTCTACGGGGCCCTCCAGGCCCTCAACAAGGCCTACCCCGGGCTGACGAGCCTCGAGGTCGTCGGCAAAAGCGATGAAGGCCGGCCCCTTTACGCCATGACCGTCAACAACCCCAAGACCGGCCCGGCCCTCGAGAAGCCCGCGGTCTACGTCGACGGCAACATCCACGGCAATGAGATCCAGGGCGGCGAGATCTCCCTCTACCTCCTCGACTACCTCCTGGGGAACTACGGAAAAAATGACGAGGTCACGCGGGTCGTGGACAAGGTCTGCTTCTACGTCGTGCCGGTCGTCAACGCCGACGGGCGGCACCATTTCTTGGCCGGCGCCAACACCTCGAGCAGCAACCGCAGCCTGCGCATCCCGACCGACGACGACCGGGACGGACTGGTCGACGAGGACTTCCCCGACGACCTCGACGGCGACGGCAACATCTGCACGATGCGCATCCGCGACCCCTTCGGGGCCTGGAAGACCGACCCGGAGGATCCCCGGCTGATGGTCCGCGTCAAGCCCGGGGAGAAGGGCGAGTGGACGATCCTCGGCGAGGAGGGCCTCGACAACGACGGCGACGGCCGCATCAACGAGGATGCGGAAGGCTACGTCGACCCCAACCGCAACTGGGGCTTCGACTGGGCCCCGCCCTACGTCCAGAGCGGCTCCGGCGAATACCCGTTCTCCGGGACGGGCGTCAAGGCCCTGGCCGAGTGGATCGTGACCAAGACCAACATCTGCATCGGCTGGTCCTTCCACAACTTCGGCGGCATGTACCTGCGCGGCCCCAGCCGCAAGGGCCTGGGCGAGTACCCGCCCCAGGACGTGGCCGTCCTCGATTTCATCGGCAAGCAGGCCGAGCGCATCATGCCCGGCTACCGCTACCTCGTCTCCTGGAAGGACCTCTACACGACCTACGGCGACTCGATCGAATGGCTGACCCAGACCATGGGGGCCTACGCCTATGTCCCCGAGGTCTTCCAGGCCGTCGGCGAATCGTTCCAGGCAGCTTCGGAAAAGCCGGAGGGCGGCCAGGCTGCCGGAGAGGGCATGATGGCCATGCTGTCGGGCGGCGTTTCGGAGCGCGAGCGGCTGAGGTTCAGCGACCACCTCGTCCAAGGCGAGCTCTACAAGTCCTGGAAGGCCCATAAGCACCCGACCTACGGCGATATCGAGATCGGCGGCTGGGTCAAGATGAGCTCGCGGCTCGGGGCGCCCTTCACTATCAAGGATCTCGTCCACCGCAACGCCATGGTCGTCCTCTTTTCGGCCAAGCACGTGCCCGAGGTCACTCTCGAGGTCACCGAGGTCAAGGCCGTCGGCCGGAACCTCTTCCGGGTCCGGACCCGGCTGGCCAACGCCAAGGCCATGCCGACGATGAGCGCCATCGCCCAGAAGATCGATCTCCACCCCAAGGACATGCTGAGGGTCGTTGGCGCGGGGGTCAAGGTCGTCGCCGGCGGGCTGCTCACGGACCCCTACCACGACCAGGTCGTCTATAAGAAGCACCGGCCCGAGCTGCAGTTCCTGGTCGTGCCCGGCTTCGGCAAGATCGAGCACGAGTTCCTGATCGAAGGGAAAGGCCCGGTCACCGTCCGCTACGAATCCCGCTGGGCGGCCAACGCCTCGAAGACGGTCGAGCTGAAGTAGGCTTCATCGGAAGGCGGGGCGACCGTGGCCGGATGCGGGGGGGCCCGGTTCCCGCTTGCCATTTCCGGCGAGGCGGGAGCATAATGGTGTCCTCAACCCGGAAGGCGCCCGAAGGAGGACCGCGATGCAGAGACGATTCCTCATCCAGGGCAACAAGATCGTCGAGACGGCCGAGGAGAAAGCCCCCATCCTGCTCTACCTCAACCCCGACGAGACCGAGAAGCGCTTCCTCGTCGACACTTACCAGATCGACGAGCACACCCTCCAGTCGGCCCTCGACCCCGACGAGCAGGCCCGCCTCGAGCACGAGCCGAACCACATCGCCTTCATCTACAAGCGGCCCAAGAACTACTCGGGCGCCGACCAGCTCCTGTTCAAGGCCTCGACGATGGGGGTCTTCTATTTCGGGGAGACCCTCATCCTGGTCACGGCCGAGGACATCAACCTGTTCGAGGGCAAGCAACTGGCCAAGGTCTCCTCCCTGCGCCAGCTCATGATCCGGCTCATCTACCGGGCCATCTTCCACTTCATGGAGCACCTGCGGATCATCAACCAGATCGCCGACGACGTCGAGCAGAAGATCAACAGGGCCATGGAAAACAAGTATCTCATCAACCTTTTCTCCCTCGAGAAGAGCCTCGTCTACTACCAGAGCGCCGTCAACTCCAACGGGGCCCTCATCGAGAAGATGCGCCACATCGCCCCGAAGTTCGGCTTCACCGAGGAGGAGCTCGAGCTGCTCGACGACGTCCTCATCGAGAACAACCAGTGCTACCGCCAGGCCGAGGTCTACGCGAACATCCTGGCCAGCCTGATGGACGCCCGGGCCTCGATCGTCGGCAACAACCTCAACGTCCTCATGAAGACCCTCAACATCATCACCATCTCGATCATGGTCCCGACGCTGGTCGTGTCGATCTTCTCCATGAACGTCGTGCTCCCCTTCGGCTTGAAGGAGCTGCCGGACTTCTGGAAGATCATGGGCCTGGCCGCGGTCTCGATGGTCGGGTTCCTGACGTTCTGGAAATACAAGAAGTGGTGAGCCTCAGCGTTCCGCCCG
>JAWOHF010000089.1:0-3855 GCA_046496285.1 Candidatus Aminicenantota bacterium | reverse complement strand
GACGGCGTTCTGGATGTAGGGGCTCGCTTGGACGAGGCTCTCGATCGGTTGGGGGGCCACGTTCTTCCCTCCGGAGGTGATGATCAGGTCCTTTTTGCGGTCGGTGATGACCAGGAAGCCGTCGGCGTCTAGATGGCCGATGTCCCCCGTGTGGAGCCAGCCCCCGGCCATGACGGCCCGGGTGTCGGCCTCGTTCTTGTAGTACCCCATCATGATGTTCGGACCCCGGGCCAGGATCTCGCCGTCCTCGGCGATCCGGAGTTCGACGCCCGGCACAGCCTTGCCGGCTGTCCCCAGGCGGTAATCCTCGGGCCGGCTCCCGGTGAGGACTGGCGAGGTCTCCGTCAGCCCATAGCCGGGCAGGATGACCAGGCCCATGGCGTAGAAGAACTCGGCGATGTCCCTGGATAGGGCCGCCCCGCCGCAGATGAACTGCTTGATCCGTCCGCCCGTCCTGGCCGCGATCTTGGCGAAGACCAGCTTGTGGGCCAGGGCCCGGCGAAAGGCGAGCCCTTTACCGATCGGCCGCTTGGCGATCGTCTCAGCGGCCCATTTCTTGCCCGTGGCCAGGGCCCAGAAGAAGATCGCCTGCTTGAGGCGTGAGCCGGCCAGGACCTGGTCCATGATCCGGGCGTAGATCTTTTCGAAAAGGCGGGGCACGCTGACCACGACGGTCGGCCTGACCTCGAGCAGATTCGCGGCCACGGACTCCACGCTCTCGGCGTAGGCGATCGAGGCTCCCTTGTAGAGAAAAAGCAAGGTCGCCGTCCGCTCCAGCACATGGGACAGGGGGAGGAAGGACAGCGCGGTGTCCGTCGGCAGGAACTGGATGATGGCGTCGACGGCCCGGATGTTGCTGACGAAATTCCCGTGGCTCAGCATGACGCCCTTGGGCACGCCCGTGGTCCCCGAAGTGTAGATGATGGAGGCCAGGTCCTCCGGCTTGACGGCCAAAGCCCGGCTTTCGAACGCCTCCGGGGAGACGCCGGCCTGCCGCTTGCCCATCTCGATCGCTTCCTCGAGCGTCAGGGCCCCGGGCGGCGCGTCCTTTTCCATGAGGAACGCCTGTTCGACCTCCGGGAGCTCCGTCCGGACGGCCTCGACCTTGTGCCAGAGGTCCCGGTTCGAGCAGACGACCATCCTGGCGTTCGAGTCGCGGACGATGAATTTGATCTGGTCGGCCGTGAGGGAGGTGTAGATGGGAACCGTCACGGCTCCCGAAGCGAGCACGGCGAGGTCCGTGATCGTCCATTCCGGCCTGTTTTCCGATATGAGAGCGACCTTGTTGCCCGGCCGGAGGCCGAGGGCCTGGAAACCCAGGGCCAGACCCCGGACTGCAGCTTCGAAGTCGGCGGTCGAGATGGAGCGGTATTTCCCGCTCTCCTTGAACATCAGCAAGCCGGGTTTGCGGTGGATCCGGCAGGTGTTCAGAAAAAGGCGGCTGAGGGTGGTCACAGAGTCGGGCATGTCTTGGCTCCTCCGGCTCGGGTCACGGAAAACAATATTATACACCGGGAAGCGGGCCTTGGCACGTGATCTTGCGGGATCAGGCGAAAAGGGCGGCGGCCGTCCGGATCCTCGCGCGGACCGAGACGCCGTAGGGGCAGGCCTTTTCGCATGTCCCGCAGTCGCGGCAAGACGAAACCTTGGCCCCCTCCCCGAGGGCTGAATAGGTTTCACGGGCCCGTTGCGTTTTCCCGTAGCTCTCGTGGTAGGCCAGGCACCGAAGGACGTCCGTGACGGCCACGCCGGAAGGGCAGGCGTGGGTACAGCGTCCGCACATGTGACAGTAATCGCGCCCGTTCTCCCGGACGAAACACGCCAGTGTCGCCCTTTCGGCCGGCGTCAGCCGCGCTCCGACGGCCCCCAGGTCCTCGTCCATCTCCTGATGGTTCAGGATCTCGACCAGGGCCGAGGCGATCCGTTCGTCGTCGAGCACCCATTTGAGCATGGCCTGATAAATGGACGCGGACCCCGTCCGGTATTTCCCGAGGTCCTGACGCCGGCCGCCGACCCTCAGGGTTTTCATGGCCACGACCCCGACGCCCTTGGAGCGGGCGTGATCCAGAAGTCCTCCAAGCCCGCTCGTCCCCAGATAGTCGGGGTACGTTTCCACCTCTTTTTCCGTTTCCTGGATGTCGAAGACGTTGTAGCCGACCTGGACCATGTCGTAGAGGCCGCCATCGACGGCCTTGCGGACGACCTCGTCGTGGTTCGTGTGGCAGGACAGGCCGCGGAAGCGCCAGGCCCCGGCTTTCTTCAGCCGCTCGGTGGCTTCGAGGACCCGCTCGTCGTCGAGCACGGCGGCGCTCGCCGCTCCGTGGATCATGAGGACGTCGATGTGGTCTGTCGCCAGCCGGCGGAGGCTGCCTTCGACCGAGGAGATGATGGAAGCGGACGTGTCGCGCGCGGTGACGTGGAACTTCGTTCCCACGTTAAGCTTGTCGCGGCCGATCTCTTTGAGGAGGCGTCCGATCTGGCGCTCGCTGTTGCCGTTCTCGTAGCTGTGAGAGGTGTCGACGTAGTTGACGCCCCGGTCGATGAGGGTCCTCATGAGGTAAGGGTCGGGGAGGGGGCTGCCGCCGAGCGATATTTCGGACACGAGCAACCCGGTCCGCCCCAGCCGGCGGTAGAGCATGGAGCCCCCCTTGGCGGGGACCTCCTGTTTTCCGGGCCTGGCGTAAAGTCCCGCGGATGCCGCTCCCCAGGCGGCGACTCCTCCGGCCACGGTCTTGAGGAAGGTCCTCCGGTCTTGCGATGTTTTTTTCATGCTCGATCCTTCCTTTATCCCTAGGCTAGCGGAGGACGGGCGGGGAGTCAAGGCGGCCGGGCCCCTTTTGACTTCCCGCCGTCGCATGTGGTAAATTGCGCCCTTCCGTGTCCAGACGAACGAACATAACCTTCCAGACGGGGCGGGGAGCCGTCCCAATCCAAACCAGAGGTGAATCCCGATGAGAAACGCATGGATCTGTCTTTCGTTCCTTCTGCTCGTCTTCGCGGCCTGCGGCAAGAAGGCCGGGGAAACGGCGGCCGCCGACAACCCGTTCTTCTCCGAATTCGCCACGCCTTTCGGGGTGCCGCCGTTCGAAGAGATCAGGCCCGTGCATTTCCCGCCGGCCTTCGAGAAGGGCATGGCCGACCAGAAAAAGGAGATCGAGGCCATCGCCGCCGACCCCGGGTCGCCGACATTCGCCAACACGCTCGAGGCGCTCGAAAGGAGCGGCGGCCTGCTCGACAAAGTGGCCGGGGTCTTCTTCAACCTGACCTCCTCCCACACCAACGAGGAGCTCCAGAAGATCGAAAAGGACATCGCCCCGAAGCTGGCCCAGCACGCCGACGACATCGCCATGAATGCGGCCCTCTTCGCCAGGGTCAAGGCTGTCACCAACGACAGAGAAGCGCTCTCCCTCACCCCCGAGCAGGGCCGCCTCCTCGAGGAGATCTACAAGGGCTTCGTTCGCGGCGGCGCGGGACTCGATGCCGAAAAGCAGGCCCGCCTCCGGCAGATCAACGAACAGCTGGCCCTCCTCTCGGTCCAGTTCGGGGAGAACATCCTCAAGGAGAACAACGCCTTCGAGCTGATCATCGAGAACGAGGCGGACCTGGCCGGACTGCCGGCCGCCGTCGTCTCCGGGGCGGCCGACGCCGCCATGGAGCGGGCCAAGCCGGGATGAGGCGGTTGCCGGGGCTGAGATGTTCGGATTCCGCTTACTGCGCATCAATGGCAGCCACCACATTTTTGCGCATCCCGAGGTATCGGAGCTGGTAAATCTTCAAGATGTGAACGGAAAAGCAAAACCGTATCAGGTGAAACAACTGCTGCAACTTATTGAAAGGTATGATCTTACAATGGAG
>JAWOHF010000075.1:0-2670 GCA_046496285.1 Candidatus Aminicenantota bacterium | reverse complement strand
CTTTTGGTTCACCCATCTTGACCCTCTTTTCTCCTCTCGGGCGTCAGGAGGACACGTACCAGCGGTACATATCCCCATGCGGGCCTCCGCCCCCGAACGGCAAATTATCTTAATCGCTCTTTTTGACGGTAAAAAGGCCCGAGAAAGCCTCGAAAACGGGCCTCAGGAAGAGCCTATTTATTTCATATGTGCAAGTTACAACAGCCAAGGCATTACTTGTCACTTTCCGTTGTAGAGGACGCCCTTGCTCAGCCAGTCCGGGGCCGGCGCGCCCTTGAGGTAATGGTCGAAATACTCCTTCATCTTGATCGAGTAGTCGAGCTTGTTGGCGTACTTTTGGGGATGGTGGGGCTCGCCGCGGTACTGGAGAAAGACGCAGTCCTTGCCCAGCCGCCGCATGGCCAGATAGAGCTCGATGCTCTGCTGCCAGGGCACGGCCCCGTCCTCGTCGCCGTGCATGAGGAGCAGCGGCGTGCGGACGCGGTCGGCGAAGAAGACCGGGGAGTTCTCCCAGAACAGCTGCGGCTTCTCCCAGAGGCTGCCGCCGATGCGGCTCTGCTGCTTCTCGTACTGCATCTGCCGGGCGACCCCGGATTCCCACCGGATGCCGCTGTAGGCGCTGGTCATGTTGCCCACGGGCGCGCCGGCCACGGCGCAGGCGAAGAAGTCCGTCTGGGTGACGACGTAGGCCGTCCCGTAGCCGCTCCAGGAATGCCCGTGGAGGCCGATCCGCGCGGGGTCGGCGACACCCATGTCGACGAGCTTCTGGGCCCCGGGGACGAGGCACTTGACCTCGGACGGGCCGGGCAGGCCGAGGTCGAAGCGCACGTCGGGAAGGAAGACGGCGTAGCCGTTGCTGGCATAGAACGGGAAGCAGGGCCGGTGGTTGACGACGACCTGGTTGAACTCGTGGAGGCGCTGGGAGAACAGCTCGTAGAAATAGACGATGACCGGGTAGCGGCGGCCCGGCTCGTAGTTGCCGGGCTTGATGAGCACGCCCTGGAGAGGGACGCCGTCCATGCTCGTCCACTCGACGAGCTCGGCCTTCCCCCACGCGAACTCCTCGATCTGCGGGTTGAGGTCGGTCAGCTTTTTCGGAGAAGAGAGATCCGGCCCCGCGGTCCACAGGTCGGGGAACTCCTCGTAGCTCTGCCGGGTGTAGAGAAGCGTGTCGGCGCTCTTGGCCTTGGCCAGGAAGGTGAACTTGCGCGGCTCCTCGAAGAGCTTGGTGACGCCGGGGGCCCCGACGCGCGCCGACCAGAAGCCCTCGCGCTTGTCGCCATCGTTATGGCTGCCGAGCAGGAGCCTTTCGTTCTTCGCGAAACCCGGCGCCTCGCGGTCCAGGCGGACGACCCGGAATAGGGTCCGCGTCCTGCGGCCTTCCCCCTTGGTCAGGTTCGCGGCCCGGCCCGTGGGCACCTCGAAGCGCCAGATGTCGAACTTGTCGTAGATCAGGACGGCCGAATCGTCGGCCGCCCAGCCGGCGATGCCGTAGCCCCGCGGCTCACCCGGCGTATCGTGGTCCTCGTCCGCGAACGGGACGCCGAGCCCGGCCGTCAGGTTCACGCTGCTGCCGTTGTTCGTGTCGAGGAGGTGCCAATCTCCCTTCTCGTAATGGACGACGGCCTTCCCCCCGGGCGAGAGGTCGGGCCGTCCGGCATGCCGGGTGAGGATCTTCTTCCGGGAGCCGTCGGCCAGGCTGACCAGATAGACATCCCGGTAATCCCCGTCCCAGGTGACCTCCTTGAGATAGGGCACGCTGGAAGCGCCGAGGAGGTGCCGGGCCTGGTCGCCTATCTCGATATCGGGAAGCTCCCGGTCGGCCAGCGGGACCATGCGGCCGGTGTCCGCGTGGAGGACGGCCGGATAGGTCTGGTCCTTGAGCCGGTTCCACGCCTTCTTCTGATGGGAGTTGATGAGCGGGTCGTTCCAATGCCAGACGTCGACCTCGCGCTTGGAGAGGATCGCGTCCCAATCGAACAGGTCGACGGGCGCTTCCTTGTCGTCTTTCTTTTCCGGATCGGGCGGATCCTCCATGTCCGCCGGCTTGAGGCCGAAGAACAGGCGCCGGCCGTCCTTGCTCCAAGTGAGGGCGTTCTTGGCCGGAATGACCCACCCCGCGGGGACCGAGTCGGCGGCCACGGCCTCGGCTGGACGGCCGGTCGCGGCATCCCAGCGCCACAGCGAACACGTCCGGACCCGGGCCTTGTCGTCCTGCATGCCGGCGACGAACGCCAGGCGGCCTTCGGCCTCGGACCAGGAGAGGTTCCGGTAGGCCGCCCGTTCGGCGGCGTGGAGGCTGACCTCGGGAAGGCCGGGCTTGGCCAGCTCGCGGAGGAAGGCCCCGTTGGCCTTCCCGTCCGGATGGCCCGTCGCGTAGGCCAGGCGGGCCGATCCCTTGTCGAAGGCGAACGAGGTGACGAACGGGACCCGGGTCTCCTCTCCGGTCTCGAGCCGCCGCAGGATGAGCTCGCCGCCCGTCTCCAGCGCGGGGGCCTTGGCGTCGGCCGCCGGGGCCGGCTTGACCTCCGGCTTGGCATCCTTCTTGTCTTCGTTGAACAGGTGGCAGGCCAGCCACCCCCCGTTCTACGAGAAGGCGAAGCGCTCTACGCCGGCGACCTCATGGACGCTTCCCGAGCCGAGGTCGACCAGGGCCATCCCCGGCTTGGG
>JAWOHF010000007.1:0-8165 GCA_046496285.1 Candidatus Aminicenantota bacterium | reverse complement strand
GTCACGTCCTCGGGATCGGACAGGGCCGGGCCCTCGCTGAGGTTGGCGCTGGTGGCCGTCAGGGGCTGGTTCATCTCGCCGACAAGATCGCGCAGCCAAAGGACGGGCGGGACGCGGAGGGCGATAGTCCGGCCCGGCCCGAGGAGATGGTCCGGGAGCCGAGACGAGGCCCTGACGACGAGCGTCAGGGGCCCCGGCCAGAACTCCCCGGCCAGGGCCAGGAACGGAGGCGGCAGGTCCGCGGAAAGAGCCCGGACCATGCCCAAGTCTGAAGCCAGAACGGGAAGGGACTTGGCCGCGTCCCGGCCTTTGATCCGGAAGACCTTCTTGACCGCCCGTTGCGAGAAGCCCGCGGCCCCCAGCCCGTAGAACGTCTCCGTGGGGTAGGCCATGACCGCGCCCCGGACAAGTCCGGCGGCGAGCTCCCGGACAAGGTCCGGGGAGGCCCCGGCGGGTCCGATCCGGAAGATCCTGGTTCTCATGGCGATAACGGTCAGGCCCATGTTAGGGGCTCCGGCCCCGGCTGTCAACCGGCCCCGCCCGCGTCGGGGACAGGCCCATGAGGACAACTGACCTGTTTTGGGCACAGGGGGCCCGGAGCGCTCGCCTTGAAAGAAAACGAGAGATATTGGCATGTTATTTGCTATAATGGAGGGCGTTAGGAGGTCCGAAATGAAAAAAATGACCGTTCTCGCCGTTGGGCTCCTTCTTCTCGTCCCCTCCCTGGCCTTTTCGGATACGATCTCGCTGAGGTTCGGATATTTCATGCCGGGGGCCAAGACCGACATCCTGACCAACCCGGACAGCCTGTGGGCCATCGAGTTCGACCAGATGAGCTTCAAGATGTCCGATTACCGGGGCTCGATCATAGGTTTGGGGTATGAATACTTCGTGACCCCGCAGGTCAGCCTGGCCCTGACCGTAGACACGTACAGCAAGAGCCGGCCGGGCTATTATTTGGACTACGTCAAGTTCTCCTTCGAGGAAGGGGATTTCGCCTTCCCCTTCGAGTACTACGACGGGGCCAACATCACCCACGCCTTCGGAGTTTCCATCACGCCGGTCCAGGCCTCTGTCAAGATCGCTCCCCTGGGGCGCAAAACGCGGGTCATCCCCTACGTGGGCGGAGGGGCCGGTTTCACTTTCTGGAGCGTCAAGCTCTACGGCGAGATGGTCAATTTCGCCGACGACACCTGGGTCTACGACGACCCCGAACTGGGCGAGGTCCAGATCTATCCCATCGAGTTCACGAACGGCCGGGAGCGGAGGACCCAGTTCTCCTACCACGGCTTCGCCGGCATCGAGTTCCCCATCGGCTACCGGCTGACGCTCATGGCGGAAGCCCGCTATCACTACGCGAAGAGCGCGTTCAAGGAATGGTTCCTGGGGTTCGAGGACTTCGACCTCGGCGGGCTGGCCCTGACCGTGGGATTCAATTACTGGTTCTAGAAGAAGGGCTTACCTCGAAGCGCAGGGACTGGCTCCTGTCGAACCGGACGCGAAGCCGGCCCCAGGCCGAGGCGATCTCGATCTCCCCTTCGAAGAGGCAGGCAAGCTCCGCTTTCTGGAACTCCTCCCTCATCTTGTCGCCCGCTTCGAAGAAATCGATGAGGAACGGAAGCGTGAAGACCTTATCGGCGTTTCGGGGGAGGCTTTTGTCGCCCGGGACCTCGCCGGACAGGACCTCGAGGCCGGCGAAAGACAGCCGGAAGCCGATCCGGTCGACGAGCAGCTCATAGCCGTTCAGGTTGCGGAACACGGCGCTGAAGACGACGTCGGCCCCGCCGACGGTCAGGTCGTTGATCTTGAGCGGCAGGATCTCGACTTCCGGGTCCTTGAAGATCGGGAACTCGCCGGTGTAGGCGAACGGCACCCGCTGTTCCCTGTTCCTCTCGGTCAGGAAGTACATGTCCCCGACGATGTCGCAGACGGCCCGCTCCTCGATCGGCCCCACGGCCGCGAAAAGGAGGTCGTAAGAGATCCTGACCGGCAAGGCGATGAGCGTTTCCCGTCCGGGCGGGGCCGATAGGGGCTCCGGGAGCTCGACGGTCATATCGAGGAATTCCTTCTGGTTGATGGTGACCCGATAACGGTAACGGACGAGGTCGCGGGCCGCTGAGGCCTGATTAGCGACACCGATGTGGAAGGCCAGGGTAAGGCCCTTGGAGCTCAGGTCGCGGACGATCCTGTCCTTGAGCGCCAGGGTAATGTCGTCCTTGGCCGCCGCCCCCAGTCCCGGTCCGGCCAGCAAGGCCGCCAGGACGAGCGCATGGACGCCCTTCGAGGCCGCCCGGATCCCTGGCCGGCTTCTTTTCTTCATTTTCGTCTTTCAAGGATACAGGAAACGGGGTCCCGAAACAAGCCGGCTTCTTCGACGTTGAACTCGGGCCCGGCAAACCCTATAATGAACATCTGCCCGGCGAAGGCGCCGGCGAGGAGGGAAACCCATGAACAAAGCCCTGAAGGCCTTTTCGGTTCTCCTGCTGGCCTCGGCCGTTCTCGCGGCCCTGTGCTGCCGGAGGGAGGAAGTCCCGGCCGGCGAGCGCGCCCTTGGCCTTGTCAGCCGAGACCAGGCCGTCTATGTCCCGGAAGGGGCCGGCGGCGGACCGAGCGCCCTGAGCATGGACCTTTCGTCCCTGGAGCGGCCGGACGGCCCGATCGAGTTCACGAAGTTCTTCCATCTCCCCCCGATCCGCCAGGGGAACACCGGCACCTGCTGGTCCTTCGCGGCCACTTCGCTCCTCGAATCCGAGCTCAGACGGCAGGGCAAACCGGAGGTCAAGCTCTCGGAGATGTTCACGGTCTACTGGGAGTACGTCGAGAAGGCCCGGCGCTTCGTCCGGGAAAAGGGCAAGTCCTTTCTCGGGGAAGGATCGGAGCCCAATTCGGCCCTGGAGAGGGTCCGGCAATACGGCCTGGTCCGGGCCGCCGACTACCCCGGGCTCATCGGGGGCGCGACCGCGCACGACCACAGCCGGCTCTTCGCGGAATTCAAGGACTACCTTTCCGGCCTCGAGTCCCGGGGCGATTGGGACGAACGGCGGGCCTTGGCGGGGGTCCGGGCCATCCTCGACCGGCACCTGGGGAGGCCGCCCGACAGGATCGACGTCGAGGGCCGGTACCTGACCCCGCTGGAATACCTGGCCGAGCTCGGGCTCGTCCCGTCGGACTATGTCGCCTTCGTCAGTTTCCTGTATCTCCCCTTCTACGCCAAGGGCGAGCTCCGGGTGCCCGACAACTGGTGGCACAGCGCCGATTATCACAACCTGCCGCTCTACGAGTTCCAGATGGCTTTTTTGAGGGCCCTGCGCAAGGGCTACACGGCCACTTTGGCCGTGGACTTCTCGGAGCCCGGCTACAGCGGGGCGAACGACGTGGCCGTCGTCCCGACCTTCGATATCCCGAGGAGCTTCATCGACCAGTCGAGCCGGGAGTTCCGCTTCTCGAACAGGACGACGACCGACGACCACGCCGTCCACTGCGTCGGATACAAGGAGACCGGCAAGGGCCTCTGGTACCTGATCAAGGACTCCTGGGAGAACGCCTACGAGGGCCGGCACGAAGGCTACTTTTTCTACGCGGACGACTACGTCCGGCTGAAGGGCCTGATGTTCATGGTCCATAAGGACGCCGTCAAGGAGGTCCTCGAGAAGTTCGCCTCCGCCCGATGACCGCGACATGACCAAGCTCGAGTTCGACTTCCCCGACCGGCGGCTGTTCGTCCGGCTGTTCGGCGGGGACGTCTATGCCGTCGGGGGCTACGTCCGGGACCTCCTCCGCGGCCACCCTTCCCCCGACGTCGACATCCTGGTCGCCCGCCGGCCGCTCGAAGCGATCGTCTCCAAGCTCGAGAAGCACGGCCGGGTGGACCTCGTCGGACGCAGCTTCGGGATCATCAAGTTCACGCGCGGCGGGAAGACCTACGACGTCGCCCTGCCCAGGACGGACCGCCCGAGGGACGCCGCGGTCCGTGGCCACAAGGACATCCTGGTCCACGCCGACCCGGACCTGCCCGTCGAGAAAGACCTGGAGCGGCGCGATTTCCGGACCAACAGCATGGCCCTCCGTCTCAAGGACGGGGCCCTCATCGATCCGTTCAACGGCCGGGCCGACACCCTGGCCGGCCGCCTCCGCCTGACCGATCCCGCGGCCTTCCCCGAGGACCCGCTGCGCGTCCTCCGCGTGGCCCGCTTCGCCTCCGTCCTCAAGTTCCGGGTGGACCCGGCCGTCTATCCCCTCGCCCGCGCGGTCGATCTGTCCGGGCTGAGCGTCGAGCGCATCAACGAAGAGGTCTTCAAGATCCTGCTCCATTCCCCCCGCCCCTCGGTCGGCCTGGAGGAGATGTTCAAGCTCGGGGTCCTCGAACAGTGGTTCCCGGAGCTCCAAGCCCTGGCCCTGGTCATCCAGGATTCCGTCTTCCATCCGGAAAAGGACGCCTTCGGGCACCACACGGTCTGGGCCCACACCAAGCTCGCCGTCGACCAGGCCGCGTCCCTGGCCGGGGCCATGGGCCTGTCCCCCGGAAAGAAGCTGGCCTTGCTGCTGGCCGCCCTCTATCACGACCTCGGGAAGGCCTCGACGACCCGTTGGGAGTTCAAGCGGGGGCGGATGGCGCTGACCTCCTGCGGCCATGACATCCAGAGCGAGCGCGCCGCGCGCAAGGTTCTGACGCGGTTCGGGATCAAGTCCTGGTCCGGATACGATCTCGGCCGCATGGTCCCCGTCCTCATCCGGACCCATCACCGGGCGGCGGAGCTCTGGCAGAACCGGGAGGAGGTCACGAAGAAGGCCTTCAACCGCCTAGCGGCCGAGGTCCACGGCGAGATCGAGCTCGTCGTCGCCCTCGACGCCGCCGACCGGGCCGGACGGAAATCGCGCCTGGTCCGGGGTCTGGATCGCGAAGCCCGCTGGCTGCTCCGCAAGTTCGAGGTCCTGCGCGTCAACAGGGAGACCATCAAGCCCCTCGTCATGGGCCGGGATCTTCTCAAGCTCGGCCTCCCGCCGGGCCCGGAGATGGGACGGATCTTGAAAAAGCTCTACCGCATGCAGCTCGACAACGGATTCGAGACCAAGGCCCGCGGCCTCGAAAGGGCCCGCAAGATCCTGGAAAGGACCAAGCCATGAGCATCCTCGTCGCCGGCGGCGCCGGGTACATCGGATCCCACACCGTGTGGGAGCTGGTCCGCGAAGGGTTCGACGTGCTGGTCGTCGACAACCTCTCGAGCGGAAGTCGGGAGCACGTCGGGGACGCCCCGTTCGTCCGGGCCGACCTGCTCGACAAGGACGCCGTCCGCGACGTCCTCCGCTCCCGGAAGGTCTCGGCCGTTCTCCACTTCGCCTCCCTCATCCAGGTCGGGGAATCCACCCTCGACCCCCGCAAGTACTACACGCACAACCTCCTGAGCACCCTCAACCTGTTGGACGGCATGCTCGACGCCGGGGTCGACAAGTTCATTTTCTCCTCCTCGGCCGCCGTTTACGGGGACCCGCTCGAAACGCCCATTCCCGAAACCCATCCCACGAAGCCGGTCAACCCCTACGGCCGGACAAAACAGATGATAGAGACCGTCCTCGAGGATTACAGCCGGGCCCACGGCCTGCGGTCGATCTCCCTTCGCTACTTCAACGCCGCCGGGGCCGACCCCGAAGGCCGGACCGGGGAATGCCACGACCCGGAGACCCACCTCGTTCCCAACATCCTCCTCAGCGCCCTTGGCGAAAGGCCCCGCCTGGAGATCTTCGGAGGGGATTTCGCGACCCCCGACGGGACGGCCGTCCGCGATTACATCCATGTGACCGATCTGGCCGCGGCCCACGTTCTGGCCCTGAAGGCCCTCCTCACCGGAGCTTCGAGCGATGTCTTCAATCTCGGCACTGAGGAAGGGCGCTCCGTTCTGGAAGTGGTCAGGACGGCCGCGAAGGTCACCGGACGGGGCATCCCTTACACCGTCGGCCCGAGGCGCCAGGGCGACGTGGCCGTGCTCCTGGCGTCCAAGGAAAAGGCCGAAAAGGGCCTGGGTTGGGAGCCCCGGCTGTCGTCCCTCGAGACGATCATCGGAACCGCCTGGGACTGGCATCGCCGGGCCGGCAAGTGATGCTCCGCGGCAGCGCGATTTGACGGCCCTCGCCTCCTGTGGTATAAAAGAACTCCCATAATGAATTTAAGACATCGTTACGCATTCCCTATCGCCCTGGTCGTTATTTCTCTGGTCCTGGGCGCCTGTTCCGGCCCGAACCCGGCCGTCAAGACGGCTCCCGAAGCCGCTCCCAAGCCCGTGGCGGTCGAACCCGTCGTCTCAGAACAGCCCCGCGGAGCGGATGCGGCCGCCCTTCCCGCCCTGGAAGGGGAGGAACCCGAAAGCGACGCCCCCTCTCGGCAGGAAATGAGCCTGGAGAGCGAAATGGATGCGGCCGCCCTTCTGGAAGCGGCTTTCAAGTCCTACGAGGAATCCCTGGCGGCCCTGGAGAGGGACGACATGGACGCCGCTCTAGCCAGGCTCGACGACGCCTACGGCATGCTCTTGAGGCTCAACCTGGAGCCCGACTCTCCCCTTCTCCAGGAGAAGAACGACCTCCGCATCCTCGTCGCCCAGCGCATCCAGAAGATCTACGCCTCCCGGACGACCGTGGCTTCCCACGTCAACGGCTCCATCCCGCTCGTCGAGAACCAATGGGTCATGAAGGAGGTCCAGTCGTTCCAGACGAGGGAGCGCATGATGTTCGAAGAGTCCTTCAAGCGCTCGGGCCTCTACATGGGCATGATCCTCGAGGAGCTCCGAAAGGAGCGCCTGCCCGAGCAGTTGGCCTGGGTCCCGCTCATCGAGAGCGCCTTCAAGCCCCGGGCCCTGTCCCGGGCACGAGCCCTCGGGATGTGGCAGTTCATCCGCTCGACGGGCTACCGCTACGGCCTCAAGCAGGACAAGTACGTCGACGAGCGCATGGACCCCCTCAAGTCGACCCGGGCGGCCATCCGGTACATGGTCGAGCTCCACGACATGTTCGGGGACTGGACGACGGCCGTCGCCGCCTACAATTGCGGCGAGATGGCGGTCCAGAGGGTCATCCGGGCCCAGCGGGTCAATTACTTCGACAGCTTCTGGGACCTGTTCAACAATCTCCCTTACGAGACGGCCCGCCATGTGCCGCGGTTCATCGCCACCCTCCTCATCGTCGGCGACCCGGCGAAATACGGCTTCGAGCTCCCCGCCTCGGAGTCCGCTCTGAAGTTCGAGACGGTCACGATCGCAACGCCCGTCAAGCTGTCCGCCCTAGCCCAGTCCCTCGGGCTGGAAAGCGCCCGGCTGACCGCGCTCAATCCTGAGCTCCGTCACGATTCGACACCGGACTATGCCTACGACCTCCGCGTTCCCGAGGGCTACGGCGAGAGGTGCCTGGCCTGCGTCGCCTCCCTGCCCAAGTACGTCCCGCCCGACGTCATCGCCGAGCGGTATGTCGTCCGGCGCGGCGATACGCTGGGGGCCATCGCCCGGAGGTACCGGACATCGGTCGACGCCATCGTCCGGCTCAACAACCTCCGGAGCCGGACCATCATCCGGATCGGTCAGGTCCTGCGCATCCCCACCAGAGGCGCCTCGTCGGCGCCGCCGCCGGCCCCGAAAGCCGCCGCGGGGGAGACCGTCACCTACACCGTAAGGGCCGGCGATACGCTCTTCCAGATCGCCCGGGCCTACCGGACGACCGTTGACCAGATCAAGGCCTCGAACGGCCTGAACTCCGACATCGTCATCGTCGGCCAGAAGCTGACCATCCAGGTCGGGCGCTCCCAGTAGCCTGCCCCGCCGCCCTCTCCCCCGTTTGACATCCGCGCCGCCCCTCTGCTACCGTTGATTCGGTTTCTGCCTGTCATTCTTTCGATTTCGAGGCTTGTCCCGCGGCGATGAGGGTCGCCCTGAAGACCCCCGTAGCGGGGGGGGACCCGCCGAAGGCGGGGGGACCGCCGGGACTGGTCCCCGGGGGGGCCGGGGGTAGAAGGGTGATCCTCGTCGGCGAATAACGGTGACAAGCCATCGAAATCTGAGATCGTCCGAATCAACGGTAGCAGAGGGGCGGCGCGGATGTCAAACGGGGGAGAGGGCGGCGGGGCAGGCTACTGGGAGCGCCCGACCTGGATGGTCAGCTTCTGGCCGACGATGACGATGTCGGAG
>JAWOHF010000287.1:0-3954 GCA_046496285.1 Candidatus Aminicenantota bacterium | reverse complement strand
CCACGGGCTGGAGGCTGCGAAAGCCCATGAGCATCCAGATGGAGGTGCCTTTCGAGCGCCCTTTTTCGAAGGGCTCGGGATTCTCGATGAGGCCCTTCGTGTACTCGCCGTGGACCTCCCATTGCGCCGTCACCCAGGCGAGGTCCACTCCCTCGAGGACGATGTCACGCTGGCCTTCGGCATCGTGCTTGCCGGTGTAATAGGAAACCCCCGCCCGGACATCCGAGCCCAGGGCCAGACCGATCCGGCCGCCCTTGGCCCAGTCCGTGTTGTTGTCCCGGAACTGCTGGCCGGAACCAAGGCCTTCGGTCCCCGACAGCCCGCTTCCAAGGTATCCCGCGTAGGACAGGAAGCCGACGGCCCCTTCGACGACCAGGCCCAGGTCGCGCCAGCTCGACGGGTAGATCGACTCGAGGTTGAGAGGCCGGCCGATCAGAGGGGTCTCATGGGGACGGCCGGCGCGGTTGTAGAGGCCGAAAGGCACGAGATACAGGCCGGCCTTGACGGTCACGGTCCGGGACGGCAGAAATCCTATCCAGGCCTGTTCGAGATCGAAAACCGAGATCTCCCTGGCCCGGGCCTCCAGGGTGAACCCGAAGCGCTGACCGATCTGGCCGACAGCCAGGAAACCGGCCAGGAGGTTCTCGACGCTGCCCCCCGGCGGGGCGCCCTCGCCCCCTCCCTTGACGTAGTCGAGGGAAACGTAGCCGCCGTAGTTGACCTGACCGCGGACGGGGACCGCCAGCATCGCGACCGCCAGGAACAGAACGGGGAGATATTTTTTCATGGTCATCAGATCCCGTCAAAATCGAAGTTTTCCTCGAACAGGTCGTGCTTGACGGTCGAGACGTCTTTTTTCCCGGCGACGAGGCGGCTGATCTCCGCCGCTCCCTTCTTCGTCCCCATCCAGATCGCCCCGACGATGCGCCCCTCGCGGAGGACGATCTTTTTGTAGAGGCCCTCTTCAGGGGCCTGACGCGTCAGGACCTCCGAGGTCCCCTCCTCCTGGACGGCAAGCCCGGCCGAGGTCACATAAAGACCGGCGACCTTCAGCGTGTTCGAGGCCACCGTTCCCTGGTAAGGCAGGTCCATGCTCAGCATGTTGTGGGCGGCCGCGCGGGCCTGCTCGAAGGAGGCCGGGATGATCCCGTAAACGCGCCCGCGGTGCTCGGCGACGTCGCCGGCGGCGAAGATCTCGGGGCGGCTGGTCCCGAGGCGGTCGTCGACCACGATGCCGCGGTCGACCCGCAAGCCGGCCTCCCGGGCCAATTCGAGGTCGGGATCGACGCCCGCGGCGATGATCACGACCTCGGCCTCGGCCTGGTCGCCTCCCTTGAACCGCAGGCCCAGGACTTGGCCGTCGCCGAGGATCTCTTCGGTGGCAGTTCCCAGGCGCACGGCGATCCCCGTCCTCTCGATCTGGTCCTTGAGGATCGCGGCTCCCGTCGTGTCGAGCTGGCGCGGCAGGAGGCGGTCTAAGAGTTCGACGACCCGGACCTCGGCCCCGCGGGTCCGGAGCGCCCGGGCGATCTCGAGCCCCAGCAGGCCGCCGCCGATCACGGCGACCTTGGTGTGGCGCTCGAGGTAGTCCAGGATGGCCAGGGCATCGTCCAGGGTCCTGAGAACGAAAACGCCCTTCCGGTCGCCGCCGCGCAGGGGCGGGACAGAGGCCCGGGCGCCGTTGGCCAGGAGCAGAGCGTCGTAGGGGAAGGCTTGGCCCGCATCCGTCACGACGGCCTTCTCGTCCGCCAGGATCTTCGAGATTCTGACCCCGAGATGGAGCCCGATCCGCTGACGTTCCGCCCAGTTCCCGGGGAAGGCGAACAATCTCTCGTAGGGCAGGCGCCCGGCCAGGAACTCGATCAGGTTGGGCCTTGGATAATAGGCGTGGCTCTCCTCGCCGAAAACCTCGATGTCCACGCCGCCGTCGAGCTCCCGCAGGGTCTTGGCGGCCAGCGTTCCGGCCAGCCCGTTGCCGACGACGACGGCTCTCAACTCCCTCTCACGCTTCCGACGGGGGGCTCAGGAGATCTTGGAGAAGAACTCCTTGCCGACCCCGCACTGAGGGCAGACCCAGGAGTCCGGAAGGTCCTCGAACCTCGTCCCGGAAGGGATCCCGTTGTCGGGGTCGCCCGTCGACGGGTCATAGACATAGCCGCAGGCCGTGCATTCCCATTTTTCCATCGTGTCCTCCTTTCAATTCTCGGGCAAAACGATCTTTTCGTATTCGGCTTCGATCTTGAGCTTATGGGCCCGTTCCTGGCCGGCCAGGAATTCGAAGACGCCTCGTTGAGCGGCGCTCTCCGCCATGCCGGCCAGCTTCGAGTAGAGCTCGACGGCCTTCTTCTCTTTTTGGGCCGCAAAAATGAGGAGATCCTGCAGGGTCATGTCTCCCGAGAGCGGCTCATCGACCATGAAATCGACGATGCGCAGGTCGGCAGAGAAACCGGGGGTCAGATCTTTCAGCTGGGCGTCGGTGAGATTTTCAAGAAGCTCGCGGTGGGCCTCCTCGTCTTTCTGGAGGGAGAGCAGGAATTCCTTGAGGCCCGGTGTCACGGCCAGGCCGGCCATCCGGCCGTAGCCCGCGGCCGCCTCTTTTTCCCGCTCGATGGCGAAGGCGACGATATCCGCGACGGATTCGAATGCGTGTTTGGGCATGACGCGCGCGTCCTTTCCTGGCGTTACTGTCCCGGGGGGAATATTCATTATAATTAATTCCCGCGGGCTGTCAAACCTCGCCGTCCGTCCCTGAAGAATTCATTATGCCTGGCGCCCCGGGCAATTCGGGGCCCGTCATCAAGCGACGGGGACCCCTTGGCGGAGACGGATGAGCTTTTCCCTGACGCGCGAGTTCCGCTTGACGGGGGTATCGTTCTTGATGGCGATATAGAGGGCCTTGTAAGACCCGATGACCAGGCTCAGCTTCTTGGCCCGCGTCAGGGCCGTATAGAAGAGGTTGCGCTGGAGCATGATGAAATGCTGGGTCATGAGAGGCATGATCACGGCCTGGTACTCGCTGCCCTGGGCTTTGTGGACGGACACGGCGTAGGCCAGGGTGATGTCGTTGAGCTCGTCCTTTTCGTAGCTCACCGTGCGGCCGTCGAAATCGACGAAGATCCGGAACTTGGCCTTGTCCGCATGAAGGACGGAGCCGATGTCGCCGTTGAAGACCTCTTTGTCGTAGTCGTTGCGCAGCTGCATGACCTTGTCGCGGGCCCGGAACTCCCGGTTGCCGACGGTCAGGCCCTCGCCCCTCGGGTTCAAGCGCCGTTGGAGCTCATGGTTCAGATTGTCGACGCCCACGACGCCCCTGTACATGGGGCTTATGACCTGGATCTGGGTCGAGAGAGGGCTCAGGCCCAGCTTGGCCGGAACGCTCCAGGAGCAGAGCTTCAGGATGGTCTGGAAGGCCTTCTTGTCGTCGTCCTGACGGATGAAGTAGAAATCCGCGTTCTTGTCCTCGCGCGGAGCGCGGACGAGCGACAGGCCCTGGTTGACGCGGTGGGCGTTGACGACGATCAGGCTCTCCTTCTCCTGCCGGAAGATGTCCTCCAGGCGGACGACGTCGACGGTCCCCGACTCGATGAGGTCG
Source organism: Candidatus Aminicenantota bacterium (assembly GCA_046496285.1). Taxonomy (GTDB): domain Bacteria; phylum Acidobacteriota; class Aminicenantia; order Aminicenantales; family Saccharicenantaceae; genus RBG-16-66-30. The sequence goes on along the minus strand of JAWOHF010000287.1, from coordinate 362 downwards.
CGGAGCAGGGTCCCCGGCCCGACCGAGGGGAGCTGGTCCTTGTCGCCGACCAGGATGAGCCGCATCCAGGGCGGGACGGCCTTGAGCAGATGGTACATCAGCGGCAGATCGACCATCGAGAATTCGTCGACGACGAGGGCCTCCCCGCGCAGGGGGTTCCGCTCGTTCCTTTTGAAAGAATTCTGCTTGGGATTGAATTCGAGGAGCCGGTGGATGGTCCTCGCGTCGCGCCCCGTCGTTTCCGAGAGGCGTTTGGCGGCCCGTCCCGTGGGCGCGGCCAAGAGGACCTCCTTGCCCCACCGCTGGAAGACGTCGACGACGGCCCGGATGATGGTCGTCTTCCCGGTCCCGGGCCCGCCGGT
>JAWOHF010000088.1:0-6797 GCA_046496285.1 Candidatus Aminicenantota bacterium | reverse complement strand
TCGGCGGGCAGATCGCCGGCGGTCCGCCGGTGACCTTGCCGCTGCTCTGCGCCAACATGAGGCTCGACGACACCTTCCTCGCCGGCATCGTCCAGAAGTCCATCATCAAGGACGTCGGCGGCGTCAAGGTCGGCATTTTCGGGATGACGACCGAGGACGAGCAGAACTACTCCGCCGATATGATCGCCCGGTTCTCGGGCGATCCCTTCACGGTGGCCGGCACGCAGGCTCACATGCTGAGGCTGGCCGGCTGCGAGGTCGTCGTCTGCCTGTCGCACATGGGGACGACGGCCGACCTCATGGGCCTCGCCGACAACGTGCCCGGCATCGACATCATCGTCGGCGGCCACAGCCACGACCTGTTCGACCAGGCGATCGAACGTAACGGGAAGATCGTCGTCCAGGCGGGGAGCCACGGCCGCTATCTCGGCCAGCTCCGGATCAACTACACGCCCGGGGGCGGAGTCAGCCTCGTCGATTGGCGCCTCCACGCGGTCGACAGCGATGTCAAGCCCGACCCGGCGCTCCAGGCGCGCCTGAACGTCCTGCGCGCCGGCATCGTCCAGGACCCGCGCTTCGGCCCCGTCTACTCGAGGCTCGTGGCCCTGGCCGGCAAGGACATCGACAAGGATTGGCCGGCGACGGGCCCGAACCGCGATACGCCCCTCGGCAACCTGGTCACGGACGCCATGGAATGGGCCGTCGGGAAGGCCGGTTTCGAGGTCGACTGCGCCCTCGACGCCCTGGGCTTCGTGGCCTTCGGGATCCCGGCCGGGAAGGTCGTCGGCAACGACGTCCTGCGGGCCGTTCCCTACGGCTACGACCCGGCGTCCGGGCTCGGCTTCAAGCTCCTCGTCGTGCCCATGCCCGGCATGCTCATCCTCGGCGGCCTCGAATACTCGACCTCCTACGCGGAATACATGAGCGACCTCAGCATCCAGTCTTCGGGCTTGACCTACGCCTATGATTCGAGCCGGGTGCCGGAATTGTTCGGCGGGCCGGGCCGTCTCGTCCCCATGTCGGTCATGATCGACGGCGAGTACGTGGCCGCCAACCTCGACAAGCTCTACATGGTCGTCATGACCGAGCAGGTCTTCAACTTCTTGAAAAACCTCATGGCGTCCCGGGGGATCGATCTGGTGTCCTTCCCGACGGGCATCCTCGAGTACAACGCCGTGCGCGACTACATGCGGTCCCTGGGTCATGTCGTGTACGAATCGGAGGGCCGGGTCCAGGACATCCGCTAGCGCCGGGCGGGGCGGATCGTCTCATGGCGGGGGGGAGCGCTTCGCTTCGGGCTTTCCTTGACAGCGGCGGCGCGGCGAGGCTATATTCCGTCCGGAGCCCTATGATCTGCAGGCGCTGCCGAACCGCCAATCCCGACACATCCATTTACTGTTCGCGATGCGGGGCCCCGCTCGTGAGGGGCCCGGCCGAAACGAAGCGGCGTATCCCTTGGGTGGCCGCGGGCATCGGAGCCGTCGCGCTTTTGGCCGCGGGATTTTTCCTGGCCGGGTGGCTCTCGAAGCGCGGGGAGTCGCCCGCGCCGGCCACGGCCGCGGCCGATCCGAACCCGACGGCGAGCCGGGCGAGCGATCGCGGCGTTCCGATCACGTCCGGTGAGATCGTTGTCCTCGACGCGCGCGGCGCGGAGGTTTCTCGGACGCAGGCGCCGGTCGCCGGCGGCGGATGGGCGGCCCTGCCGCTCTCTGCGCTTTTCGGGGGAACGTCCCTCGAATTCCACTCCCACGGCGCGTCCGGCGGCGGTCCGGTGCCCATCGAACGAGGGATCTGGGCGGCCGGCGAGCCCTTGGTCCTCTTGCGGATCGAGGCCGGGCCGGGGGTTGGAAGCGGCGCCATCGAGCTACGGCCCTGGCGGCAGGCCCTGCCGCTCGATTGGCACGCTGTCTCTGCGGACGGCGGCGCGTACCGGATCGAGGCTGAGGCCGTCCCGGATGCGCGGAGAGCGATCTCGGCGACGATCGTCCTCCCTCGCGAGGTGCGGCAGCCCGGCTTCTTCGTCCAGGACGACCAGCTCGTCGGCTGGACATTCGGCGAAGTCCTGGAGACGGGATACCTGTGGACGGCACAGCGGGGCACAGAGCTCGAGCCCAACATCGGCGCCGGTGAGCTCCTGAGCACCATTGCCGGCTCCAGCCGCGAGGCCGCCTTCGCCCGGGCGCTGACCGCGGGCGGCGCCATCCCCGCGCTGGAGAAGTTGCGGGCCCTGGCCGCGGGCTTCGATCAGGTGCCGCTGCTTCAAGCCCGGGACCTTCCGCCCGGGCTGCGGCAGGAAGCGGTCATCCGCGAGATGCACGCCGTCTCCTCGGACCTTATCCGGAGGGGCGGGGGGCGCGACGTGGCCGCGGTCCTCAACTCCTACGTCCTGGCCGAGGCGGGCGACCCGGAGCTCGTCAAGGACGCCGTGCTGGCCGTGCTGGCGGTGGAGGACTACAACCGGGCCTTGCGCCACCTCGAGCGGCTCAAAGCGGGCCTCTCCGCCCTCCCGCGAGCGACCCGGGCCCTGGCCGGCCTCGACGCCTTCCACGCCAAGCTCTACAAGGATTGGATCCGGCAGATCGTCGAGAAGGGCGGCTACTACAGCGGCGAGTCGGCCTACGAGGAAGCCCGGCAGGCCTTCCCCGATGACGCGGAGATCCACCTGCTGGGGGTCGAAGTGGCCCTGGCCGCCAACGACCACGAATTAGCGGAGGAGCGCCTCAGGGCGCGCGAATACCGGGCCAAGGACAAGGAGTGGGCCGACCGGCTCGCGGCCCGGCTCCAGGCCCACGAGGAAAGCCAGACCGTGGTCATCCGCTTCGGGCCGCGCGAGCAGCAGATCAAGCTCGACGCCAAGATCAACGGCGTGCGAACGCAGGAGTTCATCGTCGACACGGGCGCCAATACCTCGTCCATTCCCTCGAGCGCCCTGAAGGCGCTGGGCATCAGGATCGACGATTCGACGCGGGTCGTGCGCGTGTCCACGGCGGGGGGCGTCGGCCTGACCTACCAGGTCTCCCTCGATTCTATCGGGATCGAGGGGCTGGTCGTCAGGAACCTCGAAGTCCTGGTCCTCGACCTGCCGCACGAGGACGGCGTCGGGCTGCTGGGCCTCGATTTCCTGAGGAACTTCCGCTACGAGATCGATAACCAACAGGGCACGCTGACCCTGCGGAAGAAGTGAGCCCGTCCCGTCGGTCGGCGGGGGGCGCGGGGGCTGTGGCGGCGGGATCTCGGGAATTCGCTAGTTGCGATAGTTGGGACAATGAGAGGAGGCCCCCGATGGCCGACAAGCCCGACGCGATCACCGAAAAGCCGAGGGTCTGGGACCCTCCCCCCGATTGGCTGCGGATCACGACCCTCGACGCGCATGCGGCAGGCGAGCCGCTGAGGATCATTACCGGGGGCTTCCCTGAGGTCCGCGGCGGGACCATCCTCGAGAAAAGGAAGTTTTTGAAGGACAACCTGGACCACCTGCGAATGGCGCTGATGTTCGAGCCGCGCGGGCACGCCGACATGTACGGGTGCGTCGTCACGGCGCCGGTCGAAGAGGGAGGCGACTTCGGCGCGATCTTCATGCACAACGAAGGCTACAGCACGATGTGCGGCCACGCCGTCATCGCTCTCACCGAGGTCGCCGTGCGGACGGGAATGGTCGAGGTCCGGGAGCCGGTCACGGAGATCGAGATCGACACCCCCGCCGGGCGGGTGAGGTCGTTCGCGCGGGTCGCGGGAGGCGAGGTCGCGTCCGTCTGGTTCCACAACGTCCCGTCCTTCGTCCTGGCGGCGGACCGGACGGTCTACGTGCCGGGGATTGGCCCGGTCCGGTACGACATCGCCTTCGGCGGGGCTTTTTATGCCTTTGTCGACGCCGACGAGCTAGGCATCCCAATGGAAGAGGGAAACTTCCGCGATCTGATCCGGCAGGGGATGGCCGTCAAGGAAGCCGTGATGCGAAGCGGCCCGATCGTCCACCCTTTCGAAAAGGACCTCGGCTTTCTGTACGGGACGATCTTCACCGGCCGCGGCCACGGTCCGGGGGCCGACAGCCGGAACGTCTGCGTTTTTGCCGAGGGCGAGGTCGACCGAAGCCCCACGGGAACCGGAGTCTCGGCGCGGATGGCCCTGCACCACAGCCGCGGGGAGATCGGGGTCGACCAGCCGATGGTCATCGAAAGCCTCATCGGGACCCGGTTCACGGGGCGCGTCGTCCGGACGACGGAATTCGGGGCTTACGCCGCGGTCATCCCCCAGGTCGAAGGACGGGCTTTCATCACCGGCCGGCACGAGTTCCTCATCGACCCCCGGGATCCGCTGAAGACGGGCTTCATCCTGCGCTGAGCCTGCGCGTGGGGGGGCGTCAGCGCCGTCAAAGTGATGAACAAAGCGAGTCCGGATTATTTCAACGCGGTAGAGCGGCCAAGGCGCGGATGTGACGGAGATGGTCGGCGAGCAGGCCGCGGGCCATGGCGATGACGGCCGGCATGGTGTCCTTGGCGAGAAGCTCTCGCCCTTCGACCGGGTCGGCGAACGACAGGCGAACGTTGAGCTTGACGCTCCCCGGCCGCGACAACTGCCGGATGAACTGCAGGACCTCGGCCACCTTCTGGCGCCGCGGGGCCGACCGGCGGATCTTGGTCAGCATGCTGCGGGCGAAGCGCGGCATGACCACGCCGCTGGCGATGGCCGCCATGAGCCGGGTCTCCGGCACCTTGCGCAGCATGAGCTCGATGCTCCGCGACCAGCCTCCGACGGCGGCGGCCGCGGCCGGAACGGGGCAGATCTCCGGGTCGGGCTCGACCTCGCCGTGGGGGAAGATCAGCAGGGCCTCGCCTTTCTTGAGGCGGCCGACCGAGGTCTTGATGGCCGCCATGCGTCCGGCCCCGTGGCGCGGGGTGTAAACGAAATGCCTGCCGGCGGCCTCGAAGGCGCGGGTGAAGGGGACGTCGGAGATGACGACGTTGACGTCCTTGCGGGGAATGGACGACAGCAGGGCGATCGAGTCGAGGCCTCCGGGATGGTTGGCGACGACGAGGAGCGGGCCTTCCCGCGGGATCTTCTCGGCGCCCCGGGCCGAGACCTCCATCCCGAAGTCCGGCAGGATGCGGCGGGCGCCTCCGCTGATCCCCGATGTCAGGGCGGCTTCATCGGCGCGGGCGGCGATGCGGCCCATCTGGCCGGCGGGGTACTTGAAGATCGGTCCCAGGAACGTGCGTGCGACCCCGTTGGCGATGGTGTCGCGGGTCAGGCCGAAGGCGTGGAAGATCTCCTTGATGATCTTCTCGCGGAAGACGGCAACCCGCTCCATCTCCTCTTGCCAGGTCATGGTACCCCCTATTTTACCAAAAACCAATCTAGGGACACAATACTCATTCCCCAATTTGCTGGCACCATACTTTAGCGCCCTCCACGCGGCTAAAAGCTTATTTTTAGGCTCGAAAACGCTGGAATCAAGCTGTAGCCAGTTTAGAAAAATGTGGATAACTCAATGAAAAAAAATAAGTTCCTGAGGTCCGACCCCAAGTTCATTCCTTCCAGAAAGGGGACATTTTAGCGTGGCAATCTGAGGGGACATTATTGCTTGGCTATCACACGATCTCGGCAGGGGACTTTTTTCGCCTCTCTTTTTATCGTATACTGAGCCACATCAAGGCCTTTTCAGGAGGGAAACACATGAAAAGAAGGGAATTCGTCGAGAAAAGCGGTTGCGGGCTGGCCGCGGCCTGGCTGGCCTCCTTGGGACTGACGTCCTGCAAGAAGGAAGAGGCGGGAGCCCCGAGCGCCGCTCCCGCAGCCGGAGAGCCCAGGGCCGCAGCGGAGGCCTTTGTCGCCGAAGACAAGAAGGCCGTCATCAAGAAGTTGCTCGTCGAGAAAATGGGCAAGACCGGAGAAGAAGCCGAGGCCATGATCGCGGAATTCGAGGCCAAGCTGCCCATGGTCAAGGAGATGTGCATTTGCAAGGGCTGCCCGAGCTACGTCGCCGAGGAGAGCGAGCGCGGCTTCTGTCATCCGCTGATCGGCAAGAGCGCCAAGATCGTCAAGGAGAAGGGCTGTGTGTGCCCGACCTGCCCCGTGTATGCCCAGATGGGTATGAAGAACGGCTATTACTGCACCCGGATGTCAGAGCTCGAGCAGGAATCCGCGAAAGCCTAATTTGGGGACACAATACTCATTCCCTAATTTGCCGGCCCCGTACTTTGGCGCCCGCCGCGCGGTAAAAAGTTTATTTTAAGGCTCGAAAACGTTGGAATTAAGCTGTAGCCAGTTTAAATAAATGTGGATAACTCAATGAAAATAAATAATTTCCTGAGGTCCGACCCCAAGCTCATTCTGCTGGCGGTCGCCGTCTTGCTCGGGTCGCTCGGGTCGTGCGCCAAGCCGACCGCCCCCGCGCCGGGCTACACATCGTTCGAGGTCACGATCGATCCGTTCGTCAGCGGCGAGCCGCTCTCCGGGCGCATCATCCTGCTCCTCTCCCGAACCGAGAAGTTCAATCCCCGCCCTAACGGCACGCCCGTCTTCGGGATGAACGTCGACGGCATTGTGCCCGGAGCGCCGGTAATGGTCGACGAAACGGCGTTCGGCTACCCGGTGCGCAGCCTGCGCGATTTCCCTCCCGGCGAATATCACGTCCAGGCCTGGCTCAACGTCTACACGACCTTCAGCCGCAGCGACGGTCACGTCGTCAAGCTCCATCATGACCAGGGCGAGGGCCAGAACTGGCGCCGCTCGCCCGGCAACCTTTTCTCCGCGCCGACCAAGGTCCTCGTCGAGGCCGGCAAGGCCCAGACCGTGCC
>JAWOHF010000337.1:0-8949 GCA_046496285.1 Candidatus Aminicenantota bacterium | reverse complement strand
TCATCGGCATCGTGGCCTCCAAGCTCAAGGACCACTTCCATCGACCCGTCCTGCTTTTCGCCTACGAGGACGGCAAGGCCCACGGATCGGGGCGGAGCGTTTCCGACGTCCCGCTGATCGAGCTTCTGGACGAATGCCGGCATCTTTTCCTGAGCTACGGGGGACACAAGTACGCCGTCGGGTGCACGCTGTCGCGGGAGCGGATGGCGGAATTCAAGAGCGCCCTGAACCCCCTGGCCGACCTGCGCATCGCGGAGGACAGCCTGAAAAGGAAGATCCGGATCGACGGCCCGCTCGGGTTCTCCGAGGTCGACGGCCGCTTCCTCGACGTCTTTTCCCTCCTTTTCCCGTTCGGGGTCGGCAACCCCAAGCCGGTCTTCCTGGCCGAGGGCGTCGAGGTCCTCAGCGAACCCCAGCTCCTGCAGCGAAAGCATCTCAAGTTCCTGGCCCGGCAGAACGGCCGGGTCATGGAAGTCCTCGGCTGGGACAAGGCGGACTGGAGGCACGTCCTCCGGCGCGGCAGCCGCATCAGCCTGGTATACACTCTCATGCTGTCCGAGTACATGGGGGAGCAGCGGGTCAACGTATCCATGGAGGACCTCAGGGTCTGAAGACATGGCCGGTCAGAAAGCGTCCCCGGCGGCGAGATTCGTCGGCGTGGCGGCCGCGTTGACGGCCGTCCTCCTCGCGGGCCTCGTGATCTTTCATTTGGCCGTCCGGAGAGAGCGGGCCCCGCGGCCGCCGGTCGAACAGCCGGCGCTCGGGGAAGGCCCGGTCGACAGGAAAGAAAAGATCCTGCACCGGGAGTTCCTCGACGGACGGACCGCGGCCGAGGTCCGCGCCGAACGCTATTTCCAGGACCCGGACGGCCGCCGTCATCTCGAGGGGGGCGTCGAGGTCAAAGACTACGCTCCGGACGGGACCGTGCTCTCGCTCATCGCCGCCGAGGCCATCGTTTACGACCGGGACCTGAGCCGTTTCGAGCTCTCGGGCCGCGTCGCGGTCACCCTCGAGGACCTGGTCCTAGAAGGCGGATATTTCGAGTACGACAAGGAGAGAGGGGTTTTCGAGACGCGCCGGGGGGGCGTTTTCGCGTCGTCCGGGATGTCCGGTGAGGCGGCCGCGATCACCCACGACCGGAGCCGGGGGGAGGTGCTTTTGTCGGGCGGGTTCCGGATCGTCATCGAGGCCCCTGATCCGAGCGGAGAGAGAAGCGTCCTGACCGGTGGGACCTTGAGGTTTTTGCGGCGGAGCGGGCGCGGGGAGGCCGCCGGCGGGACCCGGTTCGCCCGCGGCCCGGTCGAAGGGGCCTCGGAGAACCTGTCGTTCACCATCGAGGAGGGCGAGCAGGCCTTCGATTCGGTGACCTTTTCCGGAAAGGCCGGGATCCTCCTCGCCGGACCATCCGGGGACCTGTCCGGGAGGCGGACGCTCGAAGCCGACTATGTCGCCGTCACGTTCCTGCCCGCCGGCGGGGACGTCGAGGCCGTCGAGGCCCGCGGGAACGCCCGCCTGTCCCAGCTCTCCGCGGCTGGGGGCGACGCCCGCCTCTCGGCGGACGCGGTCCGGTTGAGCCTCGACGGAGGGGGAGAGGTCCGGAGCTGGTCCGCTTCGGGAGGGTTCCGCTTGGAGCTCGAGGGCCAAGCCGGACAGAACCGGACCGTGGAGGGCGAATGGGCTTCGGGTGACGGCGGGATAAGCTCACTCGCGGCGGAGTCCGGCCCCGGCCGGGCGGCCGTTCTCGATTCGGGACGCTTGAGGGTCGAAGCCGCCGCTCTTCGATTCGAGAAGGAGGGCCGGGACTTCGATGCCTCCGGGGGCGTAAAATGCCTGTTCAAGCCCCGTCCGGAGGGCGCCGCTCCGGGCTTTTTCTCCGGCCAGACCCCGCTTTACGTTTCCGCCCGGGCCATGGAGCGCCGGGAAGAAACGGACAGCGTCCGCTTCGAGGGCGATGTCCGGGCCTGGCAGGATGCGCGTCGGATCGCGGCCGAAGAACTGGACATGGACCAGGGAACGGGGGAGGTCCGGGGAAGGGGGGGCGTGACCGCCGCTTTCCCCGGCCCGTCCAGGAACGGAGCGGTCGGGGAACCGATCGAGGCGGGGGGAGAGGACATGCGCTATGTGCCTGAGGATCGGGCGCTCTCATTCCGAAGAAAGGGCACCGTCCGTATGCCCGGGGCCGGGCTGACCGCGGATGAGGTCTCCGCGGTCGTCGAGGAGGAAGGCGGCGGTCTCGAAACGCTGACCGCCAAGACCGGTGTCGTCGTCTCCCGCGGCCGTTACGAAGGCCGGGGGCGGCAGGCCAGCTACGACGCGGCGGCCGACAGGATCGAGCTCGTCGGGAACCCCGTCCTGGTCGACCGCGAAGGCCGGGTCTCCAGGGGGAGCAAATTGACTTTTGACCTGGGCGATGGTAAAATCCGGCTCGAAAATGAGGGACAAGGAAGGTCCGTTACCGTCATTAAATCGTGAACTATGAAGGGCTTACTGAAAGCGGTTGACCTGAAGAAGAGCTACGGGACGAAAAAGGCCGTCGACGGCGTTTCGATCGAGGTCGGAGAGGGAGAGGTCGTAGGGCTCCTGGGACCCAACGGGGCCGGCAAGACCACAACGTTCTCGATGATCCTCGGGCTCGTCCCCCAGGACGCGGGCCGTGTATATATCCGGGACGAGGACATCACGGACTGGCCGATGTACAAGCGGGCCCGGAAGGGGCTCGTGCTCCTGCCTCAGGAGCCTTCTTCCTTCCGCAAGCTGTCCGTGGAGGCCAACCTTCGGGCGGTGCTGGAAACCCGGCCTCGGGGGGCGTCCTCGAAGACCGCTCGGGCGGCCGATATTCTGGCCGAGTTCGGGCTGGAGCATCTGGCCGGGGCCAAGGCCCTGACCCTCTCGGGCGGGGAGAGGCGCCGCCTGGAGATCGCCCGGGCGATGGTCATGGACCCCGACTTCCTGCTGCTCGACGAGCCGTTCACGGGGGTCGACCCCTTGTCGGTCCGCGACCTGCAGGCGATCATCCGCCGGCTCAAGGACAGGGGCCTCGGGATCCTGTTGACCGATCACTCCGTCCGTGAAGCGCTCGAGACGACCGACAGGGCCTACATCCTCGAAGGGGGCCGGATCCTCAAGGAGGGCACGCCCGCGGACATCATCGCCTCGGCGGACGTCCGAAAGAGTTACTTGGGAGACGAGTTCCGTCTATAATAAGGACGGAAGAGGATAGCATCGTCATGAAAGGGCCGACTCGATGACCTTCCGACAGAGGCTCGACCAGAGGCAGGTCCAGAAGCTCATCTTGGCCCCCGCTCTCCAGCAGGCCATCAAGCTCCTGCCCCTGACGAACCTGGAGCTGATCGAGGTCATCGATGCCGAGCTGGCCCAGAATCCGATGATCGAGATCGAGGGGGAGGCCCTCGACCGGGCCGCCACGGAGCGGGAGGCCGCCGCCGACGAGGAGACCGGTCTCAAGCCCTCGGCGGAGCCGCTCGAGGGCGTGGCGTCAGGTTCCGACGGGCCGAAAAGCGACGAGGGGCCCGGCGAAGGATTCGAGGCCAGCTTCCAGGAGTATCTAGACGAGGGATTCCGCCCCCACTTCTACGAGAACAAGGAGTCCCTGTCCCTCGAGAACACGCTGTCCCGCACGCCTTCACTCTGGGACCACCTCAACTGGCAGGCCACCCTGACCTTCTCCGAAGCCGGGGATGTGGACCTGGCCGAGCAGATCATCGGCGACATCGACGAGGACGGCCGGCTGACCTCGACCGTCGACGAGCTGGCCCGCCTGAACCGGACGACCTCCGAAAAGGTCAACGCCGTCCGGGAAAAGATCAAGACCTTCGACCCCGTCGGGTGCGGCAGCCTCGACATTCGCGAGACTCTCCTGGCCCAGATGGAACACCTGCAGATCCAGGACGAGACGGCCCGGGCCATCGTCACCCACCATCTCCCGCTCCTCGAGAGGTCCGATTACCCCCAGCTCTCCAAGGCCCTCAACATTCCCATGTCCGAGATCAAATACCACATCGACGTCATCCGGGGCCTCGACCACGCCCCGGGGCGCAAGTACAGCGAAGAGAGGACGACCTATGTCGTTCCGGACATCATCGTCTCCAAGGAAGGCGACGAGTGGGCCATCACGGTCAACGACGAGGGCCTGCCCCGCCTGAGGATCAGCCCCCATTACCGGGCCCTGCTGGCCCGGGCGTCCGAGGCCCAGCCCGACGCCCAGATCTTCCTCAAGGAGAACCTGAAGAAAGCCCTCTGGTTCCTGCGGAGCCTGGACCAGAGAAACAAGACCATCCACAAGGTCGCCCGTCACATCGTCGACAGGCAGAAGGAGTTCTTCGAGAAGGGCGTGGACCAGATCCGGCCGATGACCCTGATGGAGATCGCCCAGGACATCGGCGTCCACGAGTCCACCGTCGGGCGGGTCGTGGCCAACAAGTTCATGATGACGCCGCAGGGCGTCACCCCCCTGAAATACTTCTTCCACAAGTCGCTCCCGGGCGACTACGGCGAAGACGTCTCGTCCCTCAAGATCAAAGAGAAGATCCGCAGGATCGTCGAGGGCGAGGACCGGGCCAACCCCCTGAGCGACATCGAGATCGGGGACCTGTTGGCCAAAGAGGGTTTGCGGATCGCCCGGCGCACGGTGGCCAAATACCGCGCGCAGCTCAAGATCGAGCCGTCCCACATCCGGAAGAGAAAGTCCGTCTTGGAGGAGCGAACATGAACGTCCATTATACGGCACGGCAGGTGGCCTTGACGCCCGAGATCGAGGCCTATTGCGAAAAGCGGCTGGGCCGCCTGAAGACCCTGGCCCGCGACGTCCTCGACGTCAACGTCATCGTCGGGGTCCAGAGGAACCGGAACAAGGCCGAGATCCACGTCCGGGCCAAGGGCGGGGGATTGGCCGTCACCGGCGAGGCCATGGACGACATGATAGAGGCCCTCAACCAGGCCTTCGACACCCTCGAGAAGAGGCTTAAGAAAGAGCGGGACAAGTGGCGGGAAAAGAAACGGCGCGGCGGCCGGGAGCGGAAGACCATGGCCCCGGCCGTCGAGACACCGGAAGACGAGAAGCGGGTCATCCGGAGCGCCGCTTACTCCCTCAAGCCCATGACCGCGGCCGAGGCCATGATCCAGCTCGATATCAGGTCCAAAGAGGCCTTCATGTTCCGCCGCGAAGGCTCCGAGAAATGGTCCGTGATCTACCGGCGCAAGGACGGCCATTACGGTCTCGTCGAGCCGGATTGACGGGGCGCGAGAAACACGTGAAGATCCATTCGCTGCTCGACGAAGACCGGATCCTGGTCCGCCTGGCCGCCAGCGATCGGGAGGGGGTCCTGCGGGAGATGTCCGCCCGGCTGGAGGCCGGGGCGATGATCCCTCATGAGGAAGCCATCCTGGACAAGCTCCTCAAGAGAGAGGAGTTGGGCACGACGGCCATCGGCCGCGGTGTGGCCATCCCTCACTGCCGTTCCAACGGGATCAAGGCGCCCGCCCTCCTGCTCGGCCTGTCGAAGGAGGGAGTGCCCTTCGCGTCCGTCGACGGAAAGCTCTCCCACGTTTTCTTCCTTCTCGTCTCCCCCCAGGACAATCCGAACGCCAGCCTGCGCCTGCTGGCCGCCATCGCCGCCCTGACCCGCCAATCGCGCTCCCTGGCGGCCAAGCTCCTTCGGGCCCCGGGACCGGCCCAGGTCCTGCAAACCCTCAGGGAGGAGGAGGAGAAAACGCGTGCCTGAGAAGCCCGCCCCGGAGGCCAAGGAGGAAGGGACCCGGACCACGATCTCGGCGGGCTTGCTGAAGATCTTCGACGTCGGGACCCTCATCCTGGGCGACAGCGGGATCGGCAAGAGCGAGAGCGCCCTGGAGCTCATCGCCAGGGGGCACAAGTTCATCGCCGACGACATCGTCGAGATCCGCAAGCCCGGCAAGGGCGGGCTGGTCGGGACGGCCCCCGGCCTGAGCCGGAATTACATGGAGATCCGGGGCCTGGGCATCATCAACATCAAGGCCATCTTCGGGTCCCGGGTGATCGTCCGGGAGTCGAAGATCGACCTGATCATCAAATTGAGAAAATGGGAGCACGGCTTCGAGGTCGACCGGCTGGGGCTGAAGGCCGCCGACGACGTCACGATCCTCGGTCGAAAGGTCCCCCAGCTGACCCTGCCCGTGGCCCCGGGACGGAACATCGCGACGCTCATCGAAGTGGCCTGCAAGGTCCACAAGCTGCGGGCCAAGGGCTACAGCGCTCCCGACGAGATCGTCCGCCGCCTCGACAAGGCCCTGACCTGAGAGAAGACATGAAGAACGCCGCCAAGGACAACCGCTTCCTGATCGTCACCGGGCTTTCAGGCTCGGGCAAGACGGTCGTCAGCCGGACCCTGGAAGACCTCGGCTACTACTGCATCGACAACCTGCCCGCCAAGCTGATCCCGGACCTCATCGACCTCTGGCTCAGGAAGAAGGTGGAGATCGAGCGGGTGGCCCTGGTCATCGACATCCGGGAGCCGAGGTTCCTCACCGAATTCCCCCGCGTATTCCGCGAGATCCGGAAACAGGCGCCTGTGCGGCTCATCTTCCTGGAGGCCTCCGACGAGGCCCTCGTCAAGCGCTTCAGCGAGACCCGCCGGCCCCACCCGTTGTCCCGCCGAAAACCCATTCTCGAAGGGGTCCGCCTCGAGAGAAAGCGGCTGTCCGGGATCCGGAAGATGGCCGACGACGTCGTCGACACCTCGAACCTGAACATCTACCAGCTCCGGGACGTCATCACCGAGAGGATCCTCCGGCGGAAGCCCCGGCCTCTCCAGGTCGTCCTGATCAGCTTCGGATACAAGCACGGCCTGCCCCTGGATTCCGACTTTGTTTTCGACACCCGCTTCCTGCCGAACCCCTTCTACGTGGACCGCCTGAGGGACAAGACGGGCAAGGTCCGGAGCGTGCGGGAGTTCGTCCTCGCCTCGCCCGGCACGCAGGGCTTCCTTCGCGAGCTCTTCCGGTTCGCGGACTTCGCCGTCCCGCGCTTTGCCCGCGAGGGGAAGAGCACCCTGACCGTCTCCGTCGGCTGCACGGGCGGCCGGCACCGCTCCGTGGTCATCGCCGAGGAGCTCTGCAAGCACCTCCGGGCCGCCGGGTCCGACGTCAAGATTTATCACCGGGACCTTTTTAAATGACGTCCTTTTGGATACAATAGGGCCTATCCGAAAGGAACTATGAGCCATGATCGGCGGGATCATTGTTTGCCACGGCAAGATGGCCGAGGAGCTCCTCAACGCTCTGACCATCATCCTCGGGGAGGCCCCCAACATCGAGGCCATCTCCATCGGCTGGTACGATGACGTCGAGGACTCGAAGAAGAAGATCAACCAGAGCCTCAAGCGCGTCGACCAGAAGAACGGGGCCATCATCTTCACGGACATGTTCGGCGGCACCCCTTCCAACCTGAGCTTCAGCTTCCTCAAGGAGAACCGCGTCGAGATCATCACCGGCGTCAACCTGCCCATGCTCATCAAGTTCGTCTCCCTCCAGCGGAGCAACAGCCTCAAGGACGTGGCCAGAAAGGCCGTGGACCAGGGCAAGAAGAACATCCACCTCGTCAGCGCCCTGCTCAGCGCGCGCGCCAAGTGAGGCGGCCATGATCGAAAAGAGCATCACCATCAGGAACAAGCTGGGTCTTCACGCCCGGGCGGCCGTCAAGTTCGTCAACCTCTCCAACCGTTTCCGCTCGTCGGTGAAGATCGTCAAGGACGGCAACGAGATCGACGGCAAGAGCATCCTCGGCATCTTGACCCTGGCCGCGACCCAGGGGACGCCGATCCGGCTGGTCGTCTCGGGCAAGGACGAGGAAACCGCCATGGGGGCCCTCGCCGAGCTTGTCGACAACCGGTTCGACGAGAGCGAGTGACGCGGAATGGACATCGTCAGACTGGGAGGGACGGGAGTGTCGCCGGGCATCGCCATGGGCGAGGTCCTGCTTCCCCGCCGCGTCGTCTTCACGTCCCGCAAGGAGGCCATCTCGGCCGCCCAGGTCGAGGACGAGCTGAGACGCCTGCGCCGGGCCGTCGACCGGACCCGGGCCGACCTCGTCCGGATCAAGGAGAACATCCGGGAAAAGACGGGCCGGGAGAACGCCTTCATCTTCGACGCCCACCTCATGATCCTGGAAGACCCGGCCCTCGTGTTCGGCATCGAGAGCGCCATCCGGGAGGAGATGGTCCGCGCCGAATGGGCCCTGTCCAGGACCAACACCCGGTATGAGCAACTCTTCGAATCCCTCGCCGACGACTACTTCCGGCAGAGGAAGTCCGACGTATCCGACGTCCTGACCCGCGTTTACAAGAACCTCGAGGCCGGCCGCGGAAAGGAGGACTCCCCGGCGCGGCTGCACATCCTGGTCGCCCACGAGCTCCTGCCGTCCGAGGCCGCCCTCCGGCTGAGCAAGAAGCTGACCCTGGGCATCGCCCTAGAAATGGGCGGGCAGACCTCGCACACGGCCATCCTGGCCCGGTCCCTGGGCGTCCCGGCCGTGCTCGGAGTGAGGGATGTGACCCGCTCGGTCCGGGAGGGAGACTTCGTCATCGTCGACGGGAGCGACGGGGAGATCATCATCAACCCGCCGCCCGCGGTCCGCCGGGAGTACCAGGCCAAGAAGGAGAAATACGAGGCCTACGGACGGGAGCTCAAGAAGACCGCGAAGCTCAAGTCGGTGACCCTCGACGGGGTCCGCTTCACGCCCATGGCCAACATCGAGCTCCCGGAAGAGGTCCCCATGGCCGTGTCCCTGGGGGCGGAAGGCGTCGGCCTGTTCCGGTCCGAGTTCATCTACCTCCAGCGCGAGACCCTGCCCTCCGAAGAGGACCACTTCGAGATCTACTCGAAGATCGCCCGGGGCGCCCACCCCCATCCGGTCACCATCCGGACCCTCGACATCGGCGGCGAGAAGAGCCTGCC
>JAWOHF010000310.1:0-38255 GCA_046496285.1 Candidatus Aminicenantota bacterium | reverse complement strand
TACGTCTCGAACTTGCTCGGCTTTCCCTTCCAGCCCTTCCGGACCTTCGCGACGACGCTCCCGGCGGCGGCGAGGGGACGGAGCCAGGAGCGGATCGCCGGGTCCTCGGCCCACTCCTCGGCGAGGATGTCGCAGGCTCCCCGGAGCGCGGCCTCCTCGGTCGGTACCTCCCCGGCCGGATCGACGAACGGGGCGATGAGCGCCTCCCGCGATGGCGCGGTGTCCTCCTGGGCGCGGAGGTAGGCCGCGAGCGGCTCGAGCCCCCGCTCCCTCGCGAGCGCCGCCTATCCGCATGGACGACGAAGGCCTCCTGGCCAAGGGCATCGTCGAGAAGATCGGCTCGAGCGACGCCATCGTCACCTACCAGCCGGCCGGTCGGAACAGGATCCGTGAGATCCGCGAGGTCCTCAACCACGGCGTGGCCATCGAGATGGTCCTGGCCCTGCTCCTCCATCCCCAGCACGGCGTCATCCGCGACAAGGGCGAGATCGATGGCCTCGGGCACCGCGTCGTCCACGGCGGCGAGGATTTCTCCGAATCCGTGATGATCACGGAAAAGGTCAAGGCGACCATCCGCAAATGCATTCAGTTCGCGCCGCTGCACAACCCCCACAACCTCAAGGGCATCGACGCCTGCGAGACGCTCCTGCCGGGGGCCCCGCAGGTCGCGGTCTTCGACACGGCCTTCCATCAGACCATCCCTCCGCGGGCCTTCATCTACGGGCTGCCCTACACCCTCTACAGGAAGCTGGGCGTCCGCCGGTACGGCTTCCACGGCACGTCCCACAGCTATGTCGCCCATCGGGCCGCCGAGACCCTGGGCCGGCCGATCGAGAAGCTCAAGCTCATCACCTGCCACCTGGGCAACGGGGCCAGCATCACCGCCGTCGCCGGCGGCCGGTCGGTCGACACCTCGATGGGCTTCACGCCCCTCGAAGGCCTGGTCATGGGCACCCGCTGCGGGAGCATCGATCCGGCCCTCGTCCCCTACATCATGGACCGCGAAAAGCTGGGGACCAAAGAGATCGACTCCATCATGAACAAGAACAGCGGCATGCTGGGGCTGACCGAGACCTCCAACGACATGCGCGAGATCGAGCAGGAAGCGGCCCACGGCAGCGAGCGCCATCAGCTGGCCCTCGAGATCTACTGCCATCACGTCAAAAAGCACATCGGAGCCTACATGGCCGAGATGGGCGGCGTGGACGCCGTCGTCTTCACCGGCGGCATCGGCGAGAACTCCCGGCTCGTCCGGCGCCTGGCTACCGAGGGACTCGAGGAGTTCGGTATCCGCCTGGATGCCGCCAAGAACGAGGCCAACGAGACCGTCGTCTCTTCCGGACGGGTCAAGCTCCTGGTCGTCCCGACCAACGAGGAGCTGGCCATCGCCCGGGACACCCGGCACATCCTCGAGACCCGAAAGCCCCAGCCAACCGTCGCCGCTCCCGCGGCCGTGCCTGAGCGGCCGACGACCCTGCTCCCGGCCGACGTGGCCCGGCTCGTCCTCCTCTGGGCCCGGGACCCTGAAGCGAGCGCCGAATCCCTGGCCAGGAAGTGGTGTCGGGCCATCGGCCGGCCGGTCGGAGCCGAGGCTGTGACCCAGGAGCTTTCGCGGCTCAACCTGGCGACGGTCGCCGGGTCCCTGAAAATAACGAAGAAGAAGAAGAGATAAAGGATCGGATCATGGACAAGATCGATAGGGAAGAAGCAGGCTGGCTGGTCGCCCTGTCCTGGCTGAGCGCCCTGGAGGAGACGGCCCGCGATTTCCACGGCACCCGGCCGTGGGTCTTCAGCGCCAGGGCCTACGAGCACTCCGTCCAGTATTACCTGCATCTCCTGGGCGACGAATACGGGATGCAGATCAAGAAGTCCGCCTCCATCCGGGCGGCCGTCGAGAACTACATCGAGATCGGCATCGCCGGGGGTCTGTTCCGGGACGCCAACGCCTTCGAGCTGGTCGATGTCAATCCCTTCCATCTGGAGATCACGGTCCACGACTGCGTCTACTTGAAGAGCTGTCAGGCCCTGATCGACGAGGGTTTCTCGGTCCGCGACCTGACCTGCGCCCGGATCGGATGTTTCCGGGCGGCCGTCAAGGCCCTGGCCAACATCGACTGCGAGTACCAGGTGACCTCGTTCAACATCGAAGGAGACTGCAAGGGCTACATCGAAAGGACCTGAGGTGCAAAAAGCGGCTATCTCTTCGCTGGACGGCCTGTTCCGTGTCGCGCGGAACGCTGAGGATGCGTCCGCCGTCCGGGCCGCGATCATGGAGCTCGGGTACAAGAAGGGGGACGACGTCTATCGCCTCCTCGTCGAGAAGCTCAACGACCCGAACCCCAGCGTCCAGCACGCGGCCGTCGTCGCCCTGGGGCGGCACGGCCGGGCGGATGGCATCGAAGAGCTCATCAAGCCGAAGATCTTCCGGTCCCCTCACCACCAGATCCGATGGGCGGCCGTGGCCGCTGTCGCCCGCCTGGGCGACTACCGGGTCATCGACCACCTCCTCAAGGCCGCCGAGGACCCGGAGTGGATCGTCCGCACGGAGGCTGTCACCGGGCTGATGGCCAAGGTCAAGGACATCGTCGCCCGGAAGGACGTCCGGCTGGCCCGGATCCTGGTCTTCATGTTCTCCCTGGACAACGAGGAGATCGTCGAGCTGGCCATGGAAGGTTTCCAGGAGATCGGGCCGGAGAGCCTCCATTGGCTCCACGACGCCCTGGAGATCTCCTCGGACACCATCCGGTCCAACGCCGCCCGGGCCTTGGGCAAGATGAGGTCCCATGCCTCGACGCCCTACGCTCTGGAACTGCTCCAAGACGAGAACGCCGCGGTCCGGGCCAGCGCCTGTCAGGCCCTGGGCCAGATCGGGGACAAGGTCAGCATCGAGCCCCTGGTCCTGATGATCCAGGACAACGTGGAAAAGGTCCAGGAGTCGGCGGCCGAGGCCATCGTCCTTTTCGGCAAGCAGGCCGTCGTGCCGCTGCTCAACGCCCTGTCCCGGGAAAGGGACAAGTTCGCCCAGCGGGCTTTCCTCCGGTGTCTTGGTCAGATCGGGGACCCGAAGTCCGTGCCGGCCCTGATCAGCTACCTCCGGAGCAGCTACTTCATCGTCCGGCAGTCGGCCGTGTCCGCCCTCGTCCGCCTCGGGCCCCTGGCCATCCGCCACCTTCTGGCCACTCTATCGTTCAATACCTCCGACATCGAGAAGCTGAAGAGGGATGTTTGCGACAAGGAACACCCCGAGCTCCAGATGAGGGCCATCAAGGCCCTCGGCGGGCTGGAGGACCACCGGGCCGTGCCCCTGCTCAAGGACATCGTCGATCAAGGCCTGCCCGATGTCCAGGAAGCGGCCTCGGCGGCCTTGTTCCAGATCGGATGCGCGGCCTGGGGCCGCTGTTGCGCTCTCCAGGTCCTGGGCGAGATCGCCGACCCCTCTTTCGCCCCCAAGATCCTGCCCTCCTTAAAGGACAACTCGGAGAACGTCCGCTTCGAGGCCGTCCGCGCCTTGGGCAAGTTGGGCGGCCCGGCCGCCGTGCGGCACCTCGTCCGGATCGCCCGCAAGGACTGCGCCGCGTTCATCCGCCGGGAAGCCCTCCGGCGCCTGAGAACGGTCGGCTTGGGCGACCCGTCCGTTCTCGAGACGGGCCTTCGCGGGCTCAAGGACGCCTCGAGGGAGGTCCGGGTCCAATCGGCCCGGCTCCTGGGGAACTTTCAGGACCGGAGGTCCATCTTGCCCCTGCTCAGGGCCATGGCCGACGCCCACTGGAGCGTCCGGGAGAGCGCCGAGATGGCCCTCCTCAACTTCGGACGGGACGCCGTGGACCCGCTCACGGAGGCCTTGAAAAGCCCTTTGTGGACGACGCGTTTCCGGGCCGCTCGGCTCCTGGGAGAGATCGGCGACAAGAGGGCCGTCGGCTGTTTGAAGAGCGCCCTGGCGCGGAAACGTGAAAGGAAGCAGGTCCGGGACGTCATCGAGACCGCCCTCAAGAAGTTAGAAAAGCCGTTGACGTCATAATGCCATTTTTATATATCTTCATCCTTCCAACTCGCTTTGAGGAGAGAGCATGAGAGTCAAGCTCAAGGCCGGTCCCGAACAGCGGACGTTCATCGACAGGATCGAGGAGCTGTCCGGCGAGAACGTCTTCGCCTGCTATCAGTGCGGGCGGTGCTCCGCCGGCTGCCCCATGGCCTCGGAGATGGACCTGCTGCCCAACCAGATCATCCGTCTGGTCCAGATGGGTCTCCTGGAGGACGTCCTCCGCTCCAAGACCCTTTTCCTGTGCGCCTCCTGCTTCACGTGCGAATCCCGGTGTCCCAAGGGCATCGACATGGCCCGGGTCATGGAGGCCGTCCGCCACATCCTGGACCCCAAGGGCAAGGACGCCTTCGGCCCGGGGGAGATCTCTCCGGAGCTGGCCAAGGAACTGCCCCAGCAGGTCATGGTCGCCCTCTGCCGGAAATTCGCCAAATAAGGGAAGCCCATGAAACTCCATTACTATCCGGGATGCACGCTCAAGGAGAAGGCGGTGGCCTTGGACATCTCCACTCGGGAGGCCATGAAGCGCCTGGACGTCGAGCTCGTCGAACCCGAGGGCTGGACCTGCTGCGGCGCCGAATACCCCCTGACCGAGGAGAAGATCGTCGGGCTGGCCGCCCCGATCAGGGTCCTGCGCCAGGTCCGCGACGAGGGCGGGGACGTCCTCGTGACGACCTGCTCGTTCTGCTTCGCCGTCCTGAAACGGGCCAACAAGGCCCTCCAGGACGACCCGCTCAAGCGCAAGCGCATCAACGCGTTCCTGCGGGACGACATCCAGATCGATCCGCTGACCAAGGACAGGACGACGGATTTCGAGGATTATAACGGCGAGGTCCAGGTCCTCCATCTCCTGGAGTACTTGCGAGACCGGGTCGGCACGCCCAAGATCAAGTCCCGCCTTAAGCGCGATTTCAAGGGCCTGGCGGTCGCCCCCTATTACGGCTGCCGCCTCCTGCGCCCGCAGGAGGAGATGGCTTTCGACGAGCCGGATTCGCCGCGCATCTTCGAGGATTTCCTGGAAGCCGTCGGTTGCTCGGCCGTCGACTATCCATTCAAGCAGGAATGCTGCGGCTCCTATCTCTCCGTCTCCCTCCCCGACGCGGCCACCGAGGCCTCCTACCGCGTCCTGCGGGCGGCCCAGATGGAGGGCGCCCGGGCGGTCACCGTGACCTGCCCCCTGTGCTTCTACAACATGGACAGCCGCCAGGCGGTCATCAAAGAGAAGTTCCTGGACTTCTCGGGGCTCCCCGTCCTGTACTTCACCCAGATCCTGGCCTGGGCCCTGGGGGTCGACCGTGAGGTCCTGGGCCTCGGGGAGCACGCCGTTCCCGCCGACAGCCTGTTCGAGGAAGTTCCGACGACCGAGGTGAGGACATGACCGTCATGACCAAGAAGAAAGAGGACAAGCGCATCGGCCTGTTCGTCTGCCACTGCGGGGTGAACATCGCCGGCGTCGTCGACGTCAAGAAGGTGGCCGAGGCCTTGAAGGACACCCCCGGTGTCAGCATGTCCACGGATTACGTCTACATGTGCTCGGACCCCGGCCAGCAGATGATCATCGACACCATCAAGGAGAAGCACCTCGACGGCATCATCGTCGCCGCCTGCTCGCCGACCCTCCACGAGAAGACCTTCCAGGAAGCGGCCCGCCTGGCCGGCCTGAACCCCTACCAGATCGAGATCGCCAACATCCGCGAACAGAACAGCTGGGTCCACTCGGACAAGGACAAGGCCACCAAGAAGGCCATCAAGATCGTCAAGGCCCACGTCGCCAAGGCCATCCGGAACGAGAACCTGGAGCCCATCAAGGTCGACGTCAACAAACGGGCCCTGGTCATCGGCGGCGGCGTCAGCGGCCTGCAGGCCGCCCTGGACATCGCCGACCACGGATACGAGGTCATCCTGGTCGAGAAGAACCCGTCGATCGGCGGCAAGATGATCCAGCTGTCGGAGACCTTCCCGACCCTGGATTGCTCCCAGTGCATCCTGACCCCCAAGATGGTCGAGGTCTCCCGCCATCCGCGCATCAAGCTCCTGACCTATCACGAGGTCGATTCCGTGTCGGGGTTCATCGGCAACTTCAAGGTCCGCATCAAGAAGAAGCCCCGCTTCGTGGACGAGAAGCTGTGCAACCTTTGCGGCGAGTGCGAGAAGGTCTGTCCCCAGATCGTCCCCGACGAGTTCAACATGGGCCTGTCCTTCCGCAAGGCCGTCTATATGCCCTTCCCCCAGGCTATCCCGGGCACCTACACCCTGGACGAGGAGCACTGCCTCGGCCTGTCGCCGGTGCGCTGCGGCAAGTGCAAGGACGTCTGCGAGAAGAAGGCCATCGACTACGACATGAAAGAGACGTTCATCGAGGAGAAGGTCGGGGCCATCGTCGTGGCCACCGGCTACGACCTGTATACGATGCAGGCCCTGGGCGAGTTCGGCGGGGAGAAGTACGAGGACGTCGTCAACGGCCTGGAGTTCGAGCGTATCCTGTCGGCCTCGGGTCCGACGGGCGGCGTCGTCCGGCGTCCGTCGGACGGCAAGGTCCCGAAATCGATCGTCTTCGTCCAGTGCTGCGGCTCCCGGGACACGGAGAAGCACCTGCCGTACTGCTCCAAGATCTGCTGCATGTACACGGCCAAGCATGCCATGCTCTACAAGCACCGCGTCCATGACGGTCAGGCCACGGTCTTCTACATCGACGTCCGGACGGGCGGCAAGGCCTTCGACGAGTTCTATCAGAGGACCGTCGAGGACGACAAGGTCCTCTATATCCGGGGCAAGGTCTCCAAGATCTTCAAGGAGGGCGACAAGCTCATCGTCTGGGGCGTGGACACCTTGACCGGCAAGAAGGTCGAGATCGAGGCCGACATGGTCGTCCTGGCCATGGCCATGGTCAAGACCGAAGGCGTCCAAGACCTCCTGAAGAAGCTCAAGATCTCGACCGACATCCACGGCTTCGTGGCCGAGGCCCACCCCAAGCTGCGGCCGGTCGAGAGCCTGAACGCCGGGTTCTTCCTGGCCGGCTGCGCCCACGGCCCCAAGGACATCCCGGAGGCCGTCTCCCAGGCCTCGGCCGCGGCGGCCAAGGTCGGCGACCTGTTCGCCCAGAAAGAGCTCAGCCACGAACCCACGGTCGTCCCGGTCAACGACGAGCTCTGCTCGGGCTGCGGCATCTGCATCACGATGTGTCCGTATGGGGCCCGGACCCTCGACCCGGACCGGGGCGTTGTCGTCGTCAACGAGATCCTCTGCGAGGGCTGCGGGGCCTGCGCCGCCGCCTGTCCGACGGGCGCCGCCCAGCAGCGCAACCAGACCGACGATCAGATATTTTCCATGCTTAGAGCCATGCTGAGGGAATGATGATGTTCGAACCGCAAATCATGTGCTTCCTGTGCAAGTGGTGCACCAGTTCGGCGGCCGACCTGGCCGGCACCTCGCGCATCCAACACGTCGCCAACACCATCAACATGCGGGTGATGTGCTCCAGCCGGGTCGACCCCCAACACATCCTCTACGCGTTCAAGGAGGGGGCCGACGGGGTTTTCATCGGCGGCTGCCACCCCGGCGACTGCCACTACGTCGAGGGCAACTACAAGACCCTGCGCCGGGTGGCCCTCTTCAAGAAGATGCTGGGCGACCTGGGGATCGAACCGGGACGACTGCGGCTGGAATGGATCTCGGCCGCGGAAGGCCGAAGATACGCCGAGACCATGGATGAGTTCACCGAGCAGATCCGGGCCATGGGGCCCCTCGACCTGAACGATAAAGCTTTAGTCCGAGAGGTGGTCAAAGATGAGTAAAACGGCATCCAAACCGAAGAAGGCCGTCGCCAAGGCGAAGGACACCGAGGCGAGCCTCGTCCCCATCTTCGTCATGGGGAAGCGTTACGAAGTCCCGGCCTCGCTGACGATCCAGAAGGCGCTCGAGTACGCCGGCTACCAGCTCGTCCGCGGCTGCGGCTGCCGGGGCGGCATCTGCGGCGCCTGCGGCACGGTCTACCGCTTCCCAGGCTCCTACCGGATCGAGGTCGGCCTGGCCTGCCAGACCGTGGTCCAGCCCGACATGTACATCGCCCAGCTGCCCTTCTTCCCCGGCAACAAGGCCGTCTACGACATCGAGACGCTGCCCGCGGTCGGGGGGACGATCGCCGCCCTCTACCCCGAGGTCTTCAAGTGCGTCGGCTGCGGGACCTGTACGCGGAGCTGCCCCATGGACATCGACGTCATGGGCTACATCTCCAAGGCCATCCAGGGCGATCTCACGGCCGTGGCCCAGAGCTCCTTCGACTGCGTCATGTGCGGACTGTGCGCGGCCCGCTGCCCGGCCGAGGAGGTCCAGTACAACATCGGCATCCTGGCCCGCCGGCTCTACGCCCGCCACCTGGCCCCCAAGGCCAAGCACCTGGCCGAGGCCGTCAAGAATGTGGAGGGAAAGAAGTACGACAAGGCTCTCCAGGAGCTCAAGAAGAAGGACCTGGAGACCCTCAAGAAGATCTATAAGAGCCTGGAGATCGAGCCCGACATGGCCGACGAATCCTGGGCACCGACCGACAAGTCCTTTCTGGGAGAATGAACCATGCCCTACACCCCTGAATTGAAGGAACTCATCAAGAAGGTCGAGAAGACCCGCCCGGCCCGCGTCGAGAAGAAGCGAAAGGGGGAGGAGTTCCCGCCTATGTCCCTCGAGGAGCGCAAGGCCATCCTCAAGTACCACCCCGATTTCAAGGAGGACGGCCGGAGCGAGATCCTGGTCGGGCCCGACAAGGGCTACCGGATCGCCAAGGAGATGGTCAGCCTGATCCACGCCAAGAGCCGCCTCGATCCCGAGGCCGTGGACCTCACCCGCGTCGATTACGAGACCGACATCCTGGTCATCGGGGGCGGCGGGGCGGGGGCTTCGGCGGCTCTCCTGGCCCGAGAGAACGGCGCCAAGGTCCTCATCGCCACAAAGCTCCGCCTGGGCGACGCCAATACGATGATGGCCGAAGGGGGCATCCAGGCGGCGATCAAGACCGACAAGGACTCGCCCTACTTCCACTACCTGGACGCCATGGGCGGGGGGCATTTCAAGAACGACCCCGAGCTCGTCGAGACCCTGGTCGTCGAGGCCCCCAAGGTCATGGCCTGGCTCGAGAAGCAGGGGGCGATGTTCTCCAAGTACGATGACGGCCGGCTCAAGGCCATGCACGGCGGCGGCACTTCCCGCAAGCGCATGCACTACGCGGGCGACATCACCGGCGCGGAGATCATGCGGACCCTGCGCGACGAGGTCAAGAACCATCCCGACGACATCCAGGTCCTCGAGTTCTCGCCGGCCGTCGAGCTTATCCTCAACGCCCACGGGGCCTGCGCCGGAGCGGTCCTCTACAACCTCGAGACCGAGGAGTATTTCCTGGTCAAGGCCAAGGCCGTGGTCATGGCCACCGGGGGCTCGGGCCGGCTCCACATCCAGGACTTCATGACCACCAACCACTACGGGGCCACGGGTGACGGGCTGATCATGGGCTACTGGGCCGGGGTGCCCCTGAGGTTCCTGCACACGGTCCAGTACCATCCGACGGGGGCCGTCTTCCCCGAGCAGGCCGAAGGCCTGCTGATCACCGAGAAGGTCCGCGGGGCGGGGGCCAACGTCCTCAACATCGACGGCGAGCAGTTCGTCTACGAGCGCGAGCCCCGGGACGTCGAAGCTTCGGCCTTCATCCGGGAATGCCTGGAAAGAGGCAAGGGAGTGCCCACCCCGACCGGCAAGTTCGGCGTCTGGCTCGACTCGCCGATGATCGACGTCCTCAAGGGCGAAGGGACGGTCCGCAAGGAGTTCCCCGGCAAGTGGATCCTGTTCCACCGCTACGGGATCGACATCACCAAGGAGCCCATGCTCGTCTATCCGACCCTCCACTACCAGAACGGGGGCCTGCAGATCAACCAGCGGACCGAAACGGTCGTGCCCGGCCTGTTCGTCGCCGGCGAGGCCAGCGGAGGCATCCACGGGGAGAACCGCCTGATGGGCAACTCCCTGCTCGACGTCGTCGTCTTCGGCCGGATCGCCGGATGCAGAGCGGCCGAATACGCCAAGTCGGCGTTCAAGGACGGGTCCCTGTCCCTGGACCACGTCCGGGCCTATCACAAGGCGCTCGACAGTGCCGGCGTTCCCGTGGACGGCCGCGTTGCGCCGATGCTCCTGCCGGACTATTCCAACCCCGAGGTCCGGAAAAAGCAGCTGACGACGAAGTATCACGGGACGCTTCGGTAATCCATGAACGAGGTTCAGCCATGCCGGTAAGGCAAAGAGAAAAACCGTTCGGCTTTCCCAAGCCGGAGACCCCTCACGGCGAGATCGTCATCCTGGAGGAGCGCTGCAAGGGCTGCGGCTTTTGCGTCGAGTACTGCCCGCACCAGGTCCTGATCATTTCCAAGAAGTACAACCTCAAGGGCTACCACCCGCCGGAGATCGTAAAACCCGAGCTCTGCGTCAACTGCGGCTTCTGCCGGATGATCTGTCCCGAGTTCGCCATCTATACCTACGAGCCCAATACGGGAGAAAAGCCATGAAAGCCGATCCCAAAGGAGTCCTGACCGGGCCCCATTACATCGACGGGGACCACGCCTGTTGCGAGGGCGCCTTGGCGGCCGGGTGCCGGTTCGTCGGCGGCTACCCCATCACGCCCTCGACCGAGGTCGTGGAGCGCTTCGCCCGCCGGGCCCCGATGGTCGAGGGCGCGCTCTTCATCCAGATGGAGGACGAGCTGGCGGCGTCGATCGTCATCCAGGGCGCCGTATGGGCCGGCAAGAAGGCCATGACCGTCACCAGCGGCCCGGGCTTCTCCCTGATGATGGAGCACATCGGCCTGGCGGCCATGACCGAGGTCCCCTGCGTTTTCGTCGACGTCCAGCGCGGCGGCCCGTCGACGGGCCTGCCCACCCTGCCCGGCCAAGCCGACATGATGCAGGCCCGCTGGGGGTCCCACGGCGATTACGAGATCATCGCCATCTCGCCCAACTCCCCCCAGGAGTGCTTCGACCTGACCATCGACGCCTTCAACCTCTCGGAGCAGTACCGCGTGCCGGTCATGTTCATGATGGACGAGTGCGTCGGGCACATGATGGAGCGGGTCGTCATCCCTCCGGCCGACCAGATCGAGATCACGCCGCGGCGCTACACGACGCTGCCGCCGGGAGAGTACCTGCCCTTCAAGCCGGGCCCGGACATGATCCCGGAAATGTTCAAGGCCGGGGACGGATATCGGCTGCACGTGACCGGGCTGACCCACGATTTCAAGGGTTATCCGGCCATGAACCCCGAGGTCCAGGAACAGCTCGTCCGCCGCCTGGTCGACAAGATCCGGCTCAACGCTCCCAAGATCTGGCGCTTCGAAGAGACCGGCGTCGAGGACGCCGACGTCGTCCTCGTCACCTACGGCATCACCTCCCGGGTCGCCGTCGAGGCCGTCGAGGCGGCCCGGGCCAAGGGCATCAAGGTCGGCATGCTCCGGCTCATCGTCGTCTGGCCTTTCCCGGAGCCCCGCATCTTTGAGCTGGCCTGCCAGGGCAAGGCCCTGGTCATGGCTGAGATGAACTACGGCCAGATCTTCTACGAGGTGGAGCGCGCGGCCCGCGGCAAGGCCCCGGTCGTCCTGGCCGGCCACGGCGGCGGAACGGTCCACGAGATCGGGGATATCGTCAAAAAGATCGAGGAGGCCTACCGGTGTCTGTCCTGAACGAACTCCAAAAAGCGTCATTGAGCCCAAGCCCTGATTTCCATCCGGGAAGCCATCCGATGGACGATTTCCTGCGCATGGACCGCATGCCCCACATCTGGTGCTCCACGTGCGGCATCGGCGTCAGCGTCAACTGCTTCGCCAAGGCCCTGGAGAAATGCCAGATCCCGCTCGATCAGGTCGTGGTCGTCTCGGGCATCGGCTGCACGGGGCGCGTCGCCGGCTACGTCAAGGTCGACTCTTTCCACACGACCCACGGCCGGGCCATCCCCTTCGCCACCGGCCTGAAGCTGGCCAACCCCAAGCTCAAGGTCATCGTCTTCAGCGGGGACGGCGACATCATCGCCATCGGCGGCAACCATTTCATCAACGCCGCCCGGCGGAACATCGACATCACGGTCATCTGCGTCAACAACTTCAACTACGCCATGACCGGCGGCCAGATGGCCTCGACGACCCCAGAAGGGTCCGTCCTGTCCACCGCGCCCTTCGGCAGCTACGAATTCCCTTTCAATCTGCCCTTCCTGGCCGAATCGGTCGGCGCGGTCTATGTCGCCCGGTGGACCTCCCTCCACGTCTACAACCAGACCAACTCCATGGTCGAGGCCATCCAGAAGCCGGGGTTCTCGTTCGTCGAGATCATCGCCCCCTGCCCGACGATCTTCGAGCGCCAGCAGAAGATGGGGGACGGGCTCGACAGGCTGCGCTGGTACTGCGAGAACAGCGATATCCAGAACGGGGCCAGCACCAAGGATGCCGACATCCGCCTGCGCGACAGGATGCTCGTCGGCAAGTTCGTCGACGTCGAGCGGCCGACCTACCTCCAGGCGATGAACGACCATTACCAGGAGCGGCTGGGCGCGAAGTACAAGGTCTACGAGGGATAACATGGCCAAGACGGAAATCAAGATCGGCGGGTTCGGCGGCCAGGGGGTCATCCTGACCGGCTACATCATCGGCAAGGCCGCCTCCATCTTCGACGGCAAGGACGCCACGATGACCCAGGCCTTCGGGCCTGAGGCCCGGGGCAGCGCCTGCAGCGCCCAGGTCATCGTCTCCGACGGAGCCATCCTCTACCCCTACGTCAAGCGGCCCCAGGTCATGGTCATCATGAGCCAGGAGGCGTTCACGAAGTTCTCGCCCCAGCTCGACCCGAACGGCATGATCCTCATCGAGGAGGAGCTCGTCAACCCCGAGGGCCTGCCGCCGACGGTCAAGGTCTTCGGCGTCCCGGCCACCCGCATCGCCGAGGAGCTGGGCCGCAAGGTCGTCCTCAACATGGTCATGGCCGGGTTCTTCACGGCCGTCAGCGGTCTGGTTTCCAAGGAGGCCATGCGCAAGGCCGTCGAGACCTCGGTGCCCAAGGGGACGGAGGGCCTGAACCTCGCGGCCTTCGAGAAGGGCTACGAATACGGCCTGGGCAAGGTCCAGGCCCAATAAGCCGGCGGCCGAACGCCGGACCTGCGGAGGGATAAAATGCCGGATTTCGTCTACACCCCGATGTTTCCCCTGGGGCCGGACACGACCGAGTATGAACCGATATCCCGGGACCATGTCACGGCCGGCGAATGCGGCGGCCGCCCGATCCTCGAGGTCACCCCGGAGGGCCTGTCGCTGCTTGCCGAGCGGGCCTTCCACGACGCGGCCTTCTATCTGAGGGTCTCGCACCTCGAGCAGCTCGCGGCCATCCTCGAGGACCCCGAGAGCTCGGCCAACGACCGGACCGTCGCCCTGGAGCTCCTGAAGAACGCCGTCATCTCGGCCGACGGCGTCCTGCCGATGTGCCAGGACACGGGCACGGCCATCATCAACGCCAAGAAGGGCCAGCAGGTCTTGACCCACGGAAAGGACGAGGAAGCCCTGTCCCGCGGCGTCTTCAACGCCTACACCGGCAACTTCCTTCGGTACTCCCAGAATGCGCCCCTGACGATGTACGACGAAAAGAACACGGCCACGAACCTGCCGGCCCAGGTCGACATCTCGGCCGTCGACGGCGACGAGTACCGCTTCCTGTTTGTGGCCAAAGGCGGCGGCTCGGCCAACAAGACCTACCTCTTCCAGGAGACCAAGGCCGTCCTGAACCCCGTCTCCCTGCCGAAGTTCCTGGTCGGGAAGATGAAGGCCATCGGCACCGCGGCCTGCCCACCCTATCATCTGGCCATCGTCGTCGGCGGCACGTCGGCCGAGCTGGTCCTCAAAACGGTCAAGCTGGCCTCGGCCCGCTATCTCGACGACCTGCCGACGAAGGGCGGGCCCGGCGGCCACGCCTTCCGCGATCTCGAGCTCGAAGCCCAGCTCCTGGAGGCCTCCCGCAAGCTCGGCCTGGGGGCCCAATTCGGCGGGAAATACTTTTGTCTCGACATCCGGGTCGTGCGCTTGCCCCGCCACGGCGCCTCCTGCCCCATCGGCATGGGCGTCAGCTGCAACGCCGACCGGAACATCAAAGCCAAGATCACCCGCGACGGCATCTTCCTCGAGCGGCTGGAGAAGGACCCGGCCCGATACCTCCCCGTGCCGGGGGGGGGCGACGAGGACGCGGTCCGCATCGACCTTAACCGCCCGATGAACGAGGTCCGGGCGACCCTCGGCAAGTACCCTGTGGCGACGCGGCTGTCGCTCAACGGCCCGATCATCGTCGCCCGCGACATCGCCCACGCCAAGCTCAAGGAAAAGGTCGACAAGGGCGAGGACCTGCCGGCCTATTTCAAGGACCACATCGTCTATTACGCGGGGCCGGCCAAGACCCCGCCCGGGTACGCCTCGGGGTCCTTCGGCCCGACCACGGCCGGCCGCATGGACGACTACGTCCCCGTGTTCCAGAAGATGGGCGGCTCTCTCGTCATGCTGGCCAAGGGCAACCGCTCCAAGGGCGTGACCGATTCCTGCCGGGCCAACGGCGGATTCTACCTGGGCTCGATCGGCGGCCCGGCCGCCCGGCTGGCCAAGGATTGCATCACCAGTCAGGAGGTCCTGGCCTACCCCGAGCTGGGCATGGAGGCCGTCTTCAAGATCACGGTCAAGGACTTCCCGGCCTTCATCATCGTCGACGACAAAGGGAACGATTTCTACGAGAAGATCATGGCCTGACGCGGGACATGAAAGGTTTCTGGAACAAGTGCCTTCGGGTCGACCTCGACCGGGGGACTTGGCGTACGGAACCCCTCTCCGATGACCTCCTGGCCCGGACCCTGGGAGGCAAGGGCCTGGGCACGGCCCTGCTACTGGCCGAGAACCCCCCCGGCGTCGACGCCCTGTCCCCCGGCAACCGCTTCATCCTGACGACCGGCCCGGTCACCGGGACCTCGATGTGGGGGCAATCCCGCTTCGCGGCCTTCTCCAAGAGCCCGGCTACCGGCGGTTTCGCCGAATCCTACTGCGGGGGCACCCTGGCGCCGAAGATCAAGGGCTGCGGCGTCGACGCCGTCATTCTCGAGGGCCGGCGGCCGGCCCTGAGCTTCCTCGCCGTCGACGAACAGGGCGTTACCTTCCACGGCGCCGAGCCGTTCAAGGGCTGGACCACGGAGCGGGCCGAGGACGCCCTGCTGGCCCTGTCGCCTCCGGGCGCCGGGGCCATGACCATCGGGCCGGCGGGCGAGAACGGGGTGCGTTTCGCCTGCGTCAAGTCCGACCGCTGGCGGAGCCTGGGCCGCTGCGGCCTGGGAGCCGTTCTCGGCTCCAAGAACGTCAAAGGGATCTCTTTCTGCGGCGCCCGGCGGCCGGCGGTCTCCGATCCCGACGGGATGCGCCGCGTCATCTCCGCTATCGCCCGCAAGGGGAATGAGAACCCCGTTTCCGCCCTTTACAGGAAGTACGGGACACCCATGCAGGTGGCCCTGACCAACGCTCAGAACTGCTTCCCGACCCGCTACTGGCGGTCCGGGCACTTCGCGCGCTGGGAGCGCATCTCGGCGGATTACATGATCGAAAACCTCGACGTCGTTTCCCGCCCCTGCCCGAACTGCTTCCTCCAGTGCACGAAGTTCTGCCGGGTCCGGCACGGCCGCCATGCCGGCCTGGAGCTCGAGGGCCCCGAATACGAGACCATCTACGCCCTGGGCGGGCTGAACGAGGTCGACAGCCTGGAGGAGGTCGCCTGGCTCAACGACCTCTGCGACAAGCTCGGCCTGGACACGATGAGCGCCGGGAACATGGCCGCGTTCGCCGTCGAAGCCCGGGCCCGGGGCCGGCTCGATTGGGACATTGATTACAACCAGCCCGACCGGATGGCCGAGCTTTTCACCCTCATCGCCGAGCGCCGGGGCGTGGGCGCGATCCTGGGGCAGGGCATCAAGCGGGCCTCGGCCGAGCTCGGCCTCGAGGACCTGGCCATCCACGTCAAAGGGCTCGAGCCGGCCGGTTTCGAGCCGCGTGTCCTCAAGGGGATGGGGCTGGCCTACGCCACGGCGGCCCGCGGGGCCTGCCACTTGAGGGGGACCTTCTACAAAGCCGAGCTTTCGGGGCTCGTGGACAAGGCGGCCGTCGCCGGCAAAGCCGCCCAGGTCATCGACTACGAGGACCGGGCCGCCCTCTTCGACTCCCTGATCCTCTGCCGGTTCTTCCGGGACCTCATCCTGTGGGACGAACTGGCCGACATCGTCGCTGCCGCCACCGGCCGAAGCTTCACCAAGGACGAGCTCGAAGTCCTGGCCAACGAGATCACCCTCGACAGCCGCCGCTTCAATCTCCGGGAGGGCCTGGGCGCGGAAGACGACAGGTTGCCGCCGAGGTTCCTCAGGGAGAAGACCGCCGAGGGGATGTCGCTCGGGCCCGAGGAGATGGACGTGATGCTCGGGGAGTACAACGCCATCAGGGAAAGCCGGCGCCGGCGATCCTTCTGACCGGGAGCCGCGTCAGTTGTCGTCGATCGCGCTCGCCGGCCGCTCGTAGTCGATG
This sequence comes from Candidatus Aminicenantota bacterium, assembly GCA_046496285.1. Lineage (GTDB taxonomy): Bacteria > Acidobacteriota > Aminicenantia > Aminicenantales > Saccharicenantaceae > RBG-16-66-30. The sequence continues at coordinate 21,615 of JAWOHF010000310.1, read as the reverse complement.
ATCGTCTGGACGAGCAGCCTGCGCACGGCCGCCAGCCGGTTGCTGATGCGTTGAACGAGGCGCCTCATGAGAACGAACCCGGCCGCGGTGTCCCCGGCCAGGTAGTCCATCAGCTCCCGGCCCCTGACGGCCACGACCCGGACGGCCGAAGCGGCCTCGGCCGAGCTGTTGTGGTGCCCGCTCCCGACGAGCGAAGAGAATCCGAAAGCCTGACCGGGTGTTCCCAGCACGGTGACCGTCACCGGACCGGAAAGGGGCGATACGTGAACCGTCAGGCGGACCGACCCTTCCAGGAGCACATAGAGGTGCTCGGCCGCCGTTTCGGGCGAGAAGATGACCGTATCGGCGGCCAAGGGCAATTCCCTGGAAATGGCACCGATGGCTTTGAAGGCGCTCTCGGGCAACCCCTCGAAGAGACTGAGCTTGGCCAGCGTTTCTGTGGGGACCACGGCCACCTCCTGTTTCCGGTCGTTGACGGCTCCATGATACCCGGACGGCGCCCTTTTTTCACCTGTTTTCTTTTCCCTGCGTTTTGGCTATCATGAGTGGGAAGGAGCTTCCGTGGACAGGACGAAATTCATCAAGCTCGGCGTGGGCCTCCTCATTCTGTTCCTCCTGGGGGTCTTCCTGAAGCTGGCCAAGCCCGTTCTCATCCCCTTCAGCATGGCCCTCCTGCTGGCCTTCGCCGTCTCCCCGCTCCTCGATATCCTGGTCCGCCGCAATATCCCCAAGCCCATGGCCCTGGCCATCGTCCTTCTTTTGGCCTTTGTGGTCCTCTACCTGATGGGGACCGTCTTCTACACGAGCGGCAAGTCGTTCGCCGCCGAAATTCCCTCCTACCACGACCTGGTGCAATCGTTCCTGACGGGCATCGAAGAGAGCGTCCAGAACGAGCGCCTCAGGCTCGGGCTCCAGGAGTGGGTCCGGGCCTTGAACGTCGGGAGAGTCGGATCCGTCGTCCTCTCGGCGCTCGGTCCGTTCCTGTCCTTCATGTCCCAGCTGATGCTCGTGTTCGTCTTCATGACCTTCATCCTGGCCGGCCGGGGCCGGATGGAGAAGAAGATCGCCCAGGCGTTCCCCCCCGAACAGGCCTCGACGCTGACCCGGACCGTGGGCAGGATCAACTGCGAGATCCAGAAGTACCTGGCCGTCAAGACCCTCATCAACCTCGGGATCGGCGCCCTCGTGGCGGCCGTCCTGGCCCTGTTCGGGATCCCGTTCGCCGTCCTCTTCGGCCTTCTGGCCCTCCTCCTCAACTACGTCCCGACACTCGGGGCCGTCATCGCCGTCGCCCTGCCCGTGCTGATGGCCGCTTTTCTCGCCGGCGCGTTCCGCCCGGCCGTCTGGATTATCGCGGGCCTCCTGGCCGGGATCCATGTGCTCCTGAACGGCGTCCTGGAGCCGCGGCTGATGGGCCGGGAATTGAACTTGCCGCCGCTCCTTGTCCTCTTCTCCCTGTTCTTCTGGGCCTGGCTGTGGGGCGTGCCCGGCATGATCCTGGCCGTCCCCATCCTGGCGATCCTCAAGATCGTTTTCGCCAACGTCCCGTCCTTGAACTTCCTCGAAGCGATGCTGGACAAGTAGGGGAGAGGGGGCTCAGCCGAGGCCGATGGAGGTCAGGAACGGCTCGAGCCGGCGCTCGATCTTGCCGGCCGTCTCCTTGTAGACGTCGTAGCCCGATCCCAGAGGATCTTCGATATCCCACCCGTAGAGCTTGGGGACAGGCACGCCCCAGATGTCCCGGAGATGGTTGTAGATGGAGATGTCCATGGCCACGACGTGGTCGAAGGACTTGATGTCGTAGACGCCCACCGGCCGGGCCACGTGGCCCGAGATGTCCGTTTGATAGACGAGCCGCATGACCAGGACGGCCTCCGCGGAGGCCGGGCCGCCCGTCGCGGCGATGCCCGCGCTGGCCGCTTCCGCTCTCGCGCCGAGCCGCCGCCGGGCGATGCCCTCGGCCATGGGGCTGCGGCAGATGTTGCCGTAGCACACGAAGAGAATGCGCGTTTTTTTCATTCGCGCCCGGCTCCGGCGCTCTCGAGGGCGACTTCCTTCGCTTTTTCGAACAGGAAGGCGGCCAGGATGAACCGTTCTGCGGCGCGCATATAGTTCTTCTCCCGGGCCAGCTCCACGGCGCCGGTCTCGTCCTCGACGGCCCGGTTGAAAAGCCAGGCCTCCTTCGACGGCGCCTGGGCCGCTACGGCCTCCTGGCGGAGCGAACCGACAAGCCCTTGGAGCGCACCGAGGCCCTGGTCCTCGCCCTCGACCCGCAGGCTCAAGAGATAAACCCTTTCCAGGATCGAATAGAGGATCCGGGCGCCCGAGAAGTCGTTCTTGCCGAAGGCGTCGGCCGCGTCCTTTTCCTTTTCCCCGGCGATCCACGTCAGGAGGTTCGGGCGGTCCCCGCGGCCCGCGCCGACGATCTTCTGTTTGGCGGCCTCCATGTTCTTGAACGAGGCCTCCGCCTTGTCCCTCTCGCTGACCTGGGCCAGCAGCTTGCGCATCTCCGACTCGCCCCGGCCGAAACTTCGGCGCGAGGCCTCGACGTCGCCGGCCTCCCCCAGCTTCTTGCCTTCCCGGATCCGTTGCTCGATGCTGTCCAGGAAGCCCGAGAAGGCGGCCGCCTCGGCCGGGTGATCCTCCCTGATCGTGACCAGGACCTTCTCCAGCTCCTGCACGTCCTCTTCCGTAAGCTGACGGAGCGGATCCCTGAGGAACGGAGCGAGAGAGGATATGATTTTCGAGGACTCGCCCCCCTTGAGGAAAACGGAGGCGAGGCCCTCCACGCCGCGCGGGGGCGGCGGCACGGCCCGCCTATCGGGATAAGGGGTAACCGCCGCGGACTTCGTCGCGACCTCGGCTTGCGGGCCCTTCCCTGCCGGCTTCTGGAGCACGGCGATCAGCCCGGCGACGGCCAGGGCGGCGACGATCAGGCCGGGGACCAGCAGCTTCTTCAAATTGAACTTGACCGTGATCTCGCGGGTCGTGATGGGCTTGCGCGCCGGCAGGGCCCGCTGCGTCGTGGGCAGCCCCTTCTCGATCCGGCCCAGGTCCTCCAGGAGGTCCAAGGCCGTTTGATAGCGCCGGTCCCTGGATTTTTCGAGACACCTGAGAATGACCCCGCTGAGGGCCGGCGAGATCTGGGCGTTCAGGGTCTTGGGGTCGGCCGGCGGCTCGCTCTTGTGCTTGAGGACGATGCTCAGGGGGGTCTCGCCCTCGAAGGGCAGACGGCCGGTGACCATCTCGAAGAGAATGGCCCCCAGCGCGTAGATGTCGACCCGGTGGTCGACGTCCTTGGCGTCGGCCTGCTCCGGGGCCATGTACTCGGGGGTCCCGATGATGACCCCGGAGCCCGTCGCCCCCCGCGTGTGCAGGGAGCGGGCGATGCCGAAATCCATGATCTTGGCGTTGCCCTCGCGGTCGATCATGACGTTCTGGGGCTTGAGGTCGCGGTGGACGACCCCCATGCGGTGGGCCTCGGCCAGCCCCTCGGCGATCTGCCGGGCCAGGGCCAGGGCCTTGGCCTCGTTGAGGTGACCGGAGCGGCGGATGAAGCTCTTGAGGTCCTCGCCGGGGACGTACTCCATGGAGATGTAGATCGATAGCCACTCCTCGTCGAGGTCGTACATGCGGCAGACGTGGCGGTGGGCGACCTTGCGGGCCAGCTTGATCTCGTTCCGGAAGCGCTCGATGACCTCGAGGTCGGAGGCGATCTCCGGCTTCAGGAGCTTGATGGCCACGACCTCCCGGACCTTGCTGTCGTAGGCCTTGTAGACCGTGCCCATGCCGCCCTTGCCGATCTCCTCGATGATCTCGAACCTCCGGGCGAACGTCGTCCCCCGTTCGAGCCCCCGGGCGGTGGCCTGGACGGTCATCGTTCCCGACGAGGCGCTGTCGCCGGAGCCCGTCAGCTCGCGCCCGCAGCGGCCGCAGAAACGGGTGTCCTCAGGATTCTCGTGGGAGCATCGGGAGCATTTCATCGGATATATACACCAAGAATATCAATTCGAGTTCGAAATATCAAACCCACTTAGAAATACGCGGCGGCACGGGATTTGGTTTCCCTCCCGGCCCTTATTCCGGGTCGGTCCGGCGCAGGGCCCTGGCCAGGGCCGACGGCTCGTCGCCCGGCTTGAGGGGCCGAAGGAGGAACGAATAGGTGTGCGGCCCGGCCGGGATGGTGTACTGAGGGTGCACCTGCGCTCCCCAGGAGTCGTCCCCTCCGACGCCCATCTGGGCCTGATCGAGGGTCAGGCAGGTGAATTCCCGCCGGATGATCTCGTGGGGATGTTTCGAGCCGCGCGCCTCCAGGGTCAGGTCCTCCGGCCAATGGGGGGTGGCGGAGAATTCGAGCGTGGGATCCCCGGCGAAAAGGAGGCCGAACCCCCGGCTGTCGCGGACGGCGACCCAGCGGGTTTCCGAACGGTTGCCGTACTCCTGGGGGGAGACGTAGGGGAGGGCCTCGGCGGCGACAGCGGTTTCATAGAGGCCGACGAAGGCGGCCGTCTTCCGGTCCCGGTAATTCTCCCAGGGCCCGCGCCCGAACCAACGGACGGCGTCGAAACCGGGGGGCATGGCCATCCTCATCCCGACCCGGGGCATTTCCGGAAGCTTGGCGTCCGAGCGGGGAGCGAATCCGTGGACGACCTTGACCCGTCCGTCCCCGAGGACGGTGTAGCGGACGGTGTGGGCCGCGGGGACGTCCGGAAGGAAATACTCGACCTCGACCTCGACCCGTCCGGGGCCGGCCTCCCGGGCTTCCAGGGTCTTGAGCTCGCGGCGGAGGCTGGCTCTTCGCCAGACGGCCAGCCTCCGGGGCATCTGGTTGCCGAAGTCGTTGTCCGTGGGCGCCCGCCAGAAGTTCGGCTCGGGCCCGGACTCGACGAGCTCGCTCCCGTGATAGACGAAGGATCCGAGAAGACCGGTCATCCGGTCGAAGAGGATCGCGAGATCCGGCCCGGCGACCCGGATGACCCGGGGCCCGCGTTCGACCCGCAGGCCGGCGATCGGGACTTCCGGAGCTTCGGCCGGAGCCGGCATCGGCAGGGGGAACTGCTCCGCGGCCACGATGTGGCCTTTGGGAATGCCGGGGCCGGCTTCCCGGGTCCGCAGGGACACGTTCAGGAAATGTTCCCGGCCGAGCTCCCGGCGGAGGGCCTGGGGAGGGAGCCGGACGACCCGGCGGCCTTGCGGCGCGACGCGCGGCTTTTCGATCTTCCCCGAGGCCAGGAGCGTCCCGTCCCCGCTCACCTCCCAGTGGAGGTCGAAGACTTCGAGCGGCGTGAAATCGTAGCGGTTGCGGACCTCGATCTTGCCGGCGGCCGGGTCGACGGCCGCGAACTTGACGGACTGATAGACCTTCTTCACTTCCCAGAGAGCCGGATGCGGCGTGCGGTCGGGCGCGACCAGCCCGTTGCAGCAGAAGTTCGCGTCGCTCGGGACGTCGGGCGGGCCGAAATCGCCGCCGAAGGCCCAGTAGGGCTCGCCCTTGTCGCTCTTCGCGGCCAGTCCCTGGTCCACCCAATCCCAGATGAATCCGCCCTGGAGCTGGTCGCGGCTCTCGATGAGGTCCCAATAGTCCTGGAGGTTCCCCGTGGAGTTGCCCATCGAGTGGGCGTATTCGCACAGGATGAGCGGCCGGTCCTGCTTCACCGAGGAGTACTGGTCCAGGTGCCGGATCGAGGCGTACATCGGGCAATAGATGTCGGTGTGGGGGCGCAGCCCGGCCCGCTCGTACTGGACGGGGCGCGAGGGATCCCGGTCCTTGATCCAGCGGGCGGCGGCCTCGAAGTTGAGGCCGTCGCCGGCCTCGTTGCCCAAGGACCAGATGATGACCGACGGATGGTTCTTGTCCCTTTCGACCATGCGGATGATGCGGTCGAGGTGGGCCGGGCCCCAGTCCGGGTCCTTGGCCAGGCTGCGGGCCCCGTAGCCCAAGCCGTGGGACTCGATGTTGGCTTCGTCGACCAGGTAAAGGCCGTACTCATCACAAAGCTCGTACCAGAGCGGGTCGTCGGGATAGTGGCAGGTCCGGACGGCGTTGATGTTGGCCTGCTTCATGAGCTCGATGTCGCGGCGCATGGAATCCTCCGAGACGACGTGCCCCGTGACCGGATCGTGCTCATGGCGGTTGACGCCCTTGAGCAGGACGGGGGCGCCGTTGACGAGGAGCCGGCCGTTCTTGATCTCCGAGGTCCGGAAGCCGACCCTCGCGGCGACGGCCTCGAGCGTCCGGCCGTCGCCGTCCCGCAGCTCGAGGACGAGCCGGTAGAGATGAGGCGTCTCGGCGCTCCAGGCATTGACGTTCGGAAGGGCCTCTTCGAAGCGGACCGCGGCCCGGCCGGTTGCCTCGTCCTCGCCGACAGCGAGCTTCCTGGCGGATAGGATCTTCTTGCCCGCGGGGTCGTAAAGGTTCAGATCGACGGTCCCGATCGAGGCATCGGTCGGGCGGACGCCGGCGAGCTCTGCCGTCACGGCCAGCCGGCCGTCGCGATAGCGTTCGTCAAGCCCGGCCCGGACCTCGAAATCGCGGATATGGACGGAGGGAGCGGCGGTCAGATAGACGTCCCGCTCGATGCCGCTCATCCGCCAGAAATCCTGGCATTCGAGGTAGGAGCCGTCCGACCAGCGGTAAACCTCGGCGGCCAGGACGTTCTCCCCCGGCTTCAGGAAACGGGTGATGTTCCATTCGGCGGGGGTCTTGGAATCCTGGCTGTATCCGACCGGCTGGCCGTTGACCCAGACGTAGAAGGCGGATTTGACCGCTCCGAAGACCAGGAAAACATCCAGGCCCTGCCAGTCCCCGGGAACCGTGAAACTCCGGCGATAGGAGCCGACGGGGTTGTGGATATGGGGGACGAAGGGGGGTTGCGGGTTCCTGGCGAATTCGTAGCCGGAGTTGACGTAAATGGGAAGATCGTATCCTTGGAGGTCCCAGTTGGCGGGCACGGGGATCTCGTTCCAGGCGCTGACGTCGGTCTTCGGGTCCCAGAAATCCAGGGGCCGGTCCTCGGGCCGGGGCGACCAATGGAACTTCCAGGAGCCGTTCAAGGACCGATACCGGGGAGATGCCGTCCTGCCGGAGCGCAGCGCGGACGCGGCGTCCGGAAAGGGGATGAACGTCGCGCGCGGGGCCTCCTTGCCGATGCCGAAGACCCGGGGGTTCTCCCAATCCTCCGCAGGAGTCGTGGCCATCAAAGCGGCGAAAGCCATGAGGCCGAGGCAGGCCGCCCGAAGGGTCGTCGTTCTCATGTTGTTCTCCCTCTTTCGATTCACGGGCCCGGCCACAGCTTGCGGGGGTAGGCGTCCCGCTCGATGAGGTCAAGAACAGCGGCCTCGAACGCGGGCCGGTCCTCTGGGTAGGTGACGCCGAACCATCGTTCACGGGTCGGCAGGACTTTGACCCGGGCCCGGCCCTCGCGCACCAGCTCTCCGACGACCTCGGGGATGAGGAACTCCGCCTTAAGGTTGGAGGAGGCGGCGGACTCGAGGAACCGGGGGAACCGGGCTTCGAGCTCGACGAACAGGCTCGGGGCGAATCCCCAGCAGTTCATGGACGTCCAGCTCTCTCCGTCCAGGGGGGTCCAGTCGACGCCGTTCTCCGTGTGCTTGATGCCCTCGGGGAACTTCCGGACCTTGAACAGCTCGCGGATGCCGACGAGATAGCCGTCCTCCGTGGCCGTGCAGACGCCGCGGGCGACGTGGCCGTGCTCCGAGAGGGTGTTGGCCAGCCGGTAGCCGACCATGGCGTATTCATGGACCCGGCCCGCCGCAGGGATTCGCCGCAGATAGCCGGCCATGGCCTCGAAGGCCGTCCGGCCGTAGAAATCGTCGGCGTTGATGGCCATGAAAGGGGTTCGGACGGCCTCCTTGCAGGCCAGGATGGCCTGGGCCGTGCCCCAGGGCTTGGTCCGCCCATCCGGCACGCGGAAACCCGGCGGCACTTGGTCGAGCGATTGGAAGACGTAGGCCGTATCCGCGAGCCGCTCGACCTGCCGGCCGATCCTGTCCCGGAAGGCGCCCTCGAAATCCTTCCGGATGATGAAGACGACGCGGTCGAAGCCGGCCCGGAGGGCGTCGTAGACCGAGTAATGCATGACGATCTCGCCGCCGGGCCCGACCGGTTCGATCTGCTTGAGGCCGCCGTACCGGCTGCCGATCCCGGCGGCCATGACCACCAATGTCAGAGAAGGCACGGGCATCCTCCCTTCGATAGTTCTTTCCTGGGACCCCATCTTAATCCAGGGGCCGGACCGAGGTCAAACGGCCGGTCCCGCCGGCTGGCGGGGGGGAGAGGGCCCCGCTTTACATGTCCCGCCCTATCCTATATCATTGAAAGGAAAAGTCCGTCCGAAGGTGAGCCCATGATCCGCTCGACGACCGTCATCTGCGTCCGCCGCGGAGGGCGGGTGGCCATGGCCGCCGACGGCCAGGTGTCCATGGGCCAGACCGTCCTCAAGCACAAGGCCCGAAAGCTCCGGAGGCTGGCCAAGGGGAGCGTCCTGGCCGGGTTCGCCGGGGCGACCTCGGACGCCTTCGCCCTGTTCACGCGGTTCGAGGCCAAGCTCGAGGAATACCGCGGCAATTTGTCGCGGGCGGCCATCGAGCTGGCCAAGGACTGGCGCCTCGAGAAATCCCTCCGCCAGCTGGACGCCCTGCTCATCGTAGCCGATGCCGAGAGCACCTTCCTCATCTCCGGCACCGGGGACGTCGTCGAGCCCGACGACGGCGTCATCGCCGTCGGCTCCGGAGGGCCCTACGCCCTGGCCGCCGCCCGGGTCTTAATGGCCCACACGGACCTGCCGGCGAGGACGATTGCCGAGGAGGCCCTGAAGACGAGCGCCGGCATCTGCGTCTACACCAACCTCGAGATCACCGTGGAGGAGCTCTGAATGCCCATCTCCCTGCCCGAGAGCCTGGAGTCCCCGCCCGCCGAAACGCCGGCCGCGGAGCTCACCCCCCAGGAGATCGTGGCCGAGCTCGACAAATACATCATCGGCCAGAAGGCGGCCAAGAAGGCCGTGGCCATCGCCCTCCGGAACCGCTTCCGCCGCCGCAAGCTGCCCCCCGACCTGGCCGACGAGATCGCGCCCAAGAACATCCTCATGATCGGCCCGACCGGGGTCGGCAAGACCGAGATCTCCCGGCGGCTGGCCCGGCTGACCTCCTCGCCCTTCCTCAAGATCGAGGCCAGCAAGTTCACCGAGGTCGGCTATGTCGGCCGCGACGTGGAGTCCATGATCCGCGACCTCGTCCGCATCTCGGTGGACCTGGTCAAGCAGGAGAAGATCTCCGAGATCGAGGAAAAGGCCCAGGCCGCGGTCATCGAGAGGCTCCTGGACATCCTGCTCCCGCCCCTGCGGAAAAAGGACGATGCGGCGAGCGCCGAGGAGGACGACAGGTTCCGCGACACCCGCGAGAAGCTGAGGGCCCAGCTCGCCGCCGGCCTGCTCGACGAGCGCCTCGTCGAGGTCGAGGTCAAGGAGAAGACGACGCCGCCTTTCGAGGTCATCTCCAACTCGGGCGTCGAGGAGATCGGGTTCCAGATCCAGGAGCTCCTGCCCGGGTTCCTGGGCGGCCGCTCCAAGCGCCGGCGGGTCAAGATCAAGGAAGCCCGCGAGCTGCTGCTCGAAGAGGAGGAAAAGCGCCTGGTCGACATGGACCAGGTCTCGAGACTGGCCATCGACCGCGTCGAGCAGTCGGGCATCATCTTCCTGGACGAGGTCGACAAGATCGCCGGCCGGGAATCCGGGCACGGCCCCGACGTCAGCCGCGAGGGCGTCCAGCGCGACCTTCTGCCGATCATCGAGGGGACGACCGTCAACACCCGGTACGGCCTGGTCCGGACGGACCACATCCTGTTCATCGGCGCCGGCGCCTTCCACGTCTCCAAGCCCGCCGACCTCATCCCCGAGCTCCAGGGCCGTTTCCCGATACGGGTCGAACTCACATCGCTCGGCAAGAACGACTTCGTCCGCATCCTGACGGAGCCCGAGAACGCCCTGATCCGGCAATACGAGGCTCTCATGGGCACGGAGGACGTCCTGGTCGATTTCACGTCCGACGCCGTCGACGAGATCGCCGAGGTCGCCGAGAAGGTCAACGCCGAGGCCGAGAACATCGGGGCCCGCCGTCTCCACACGGTCATGGAGAAGGTCATGGAAGAGATCTCCTTCGAGGCCCCGACGATCGTCGAAAAGTCCCTCCGGATCGACAGGGAATACGTCCGGGACCAGCTGAAAGACGTTCTCGAGAGCCAGGACCTGAGGCGCTTCATCCTCTGATGGCAAGACCGGTCGGAACGCTCATCCTCGGGTTGGCCCTCCTCGCCGGTCCCGGGTGCGGGCGGAAGGGGCCGCTCGAGCTCCCTCCGGGCCGCGAGCCCGCGCCCGCCGAGCGGGTCACGGCGGCCCTCGAGAACGGGGCCGTGGTCCTCGCCTGGGCCAATCCCGTCAAGGCCGTCTCGGGCAAGCCTCTCGGACCTCTCGAGACCATCGAGATCTGGGTGCTCGAGGGGGCAGGCCCCGCCGCGGGGGCGGCCCCGGCGCCGGCTGAGGTCGAGGCCGAGGCCCGGCTCGCCCTCCGGATAGCCACGGACGGCCGTGAGGCGACGATGAGCCGGTCCGTGCCTGTCCCCGAGGGCGCCAAGCGCCTGGCGTTCACGGTCCGCGTCCGCGACCGCCGGGGCCGCGTTTCGGCGTTCTCGCCCTGGGCCGTCGTGGACGTCGCCCGGGCGCCCGGGGGGCCCGCTCCCGCCGAAAGAGAGGGACCGTGAAGATCTACCGTGTCCGGTACCGGAAGAGGATCCTCCTCGGGGTCCTCAAGGAGGAGTTCCTCTTTCCCCTCAAGGGCTCGATCTTCGGCGACTTCACGATCGAGGACAGCCCTGTCCCGATCGGCGACGCGAAGATCCTGCCTCCCGTCATCCCGACCAAGATCATCGGCATCGGGGCCAATTACCGGGACCACGCCAGGGAGATGGGCCGCCCCCTTCCCGAGGAGCCGCTGATCTTCATGAAGCCGTCCACCGCCGTCATCGGCCATCTCGAGGCCATCGTCCCTCCCGATATGGCCGGCCGCGTCGACTACGAAGGGGAGCTGGCCGTCGTCATCAAGAAGAGAACCCGCTCTCTCCGGGACGAAGACCCCGTGGCCGACCGCATCCTGGGCTGCACATGTTTCAACGACGTCACCGCCCGGGACCTGCAGAGGAAGGACGTCCAGTTCACGAGGGCCAAGTCCTTCGACACTTTCGCCGCCGTCGGCCCCTGCATCGCCACCGACGTCGATCCGGGAGGCCTGCGCCTCAAGACCTTTCTCAACGGCAAGCTCGTCCAGTCGGGCCACACGGCCGATCTGATCTTCCCCGTCCCGTTCCTCGTCCGCTTCCTGTCCCGGATCATGACCCTCAACCCGGGCGACATCATCACGACGGGGACCCCCGAAGGCGTCGGCCCCATGGTCCCCGGGGACCGGGTCGACGTCCAGATCGACGGCATCGGGACACTGTCCAATACGCTCATGCGTTCGAGATCCTAAGGAGGTACCATGAAGTTTTTTCTGGACACCGCCAACCTCGAGGAGATCCGCGAGGTCGCGAGCTGGGGGGTCCTCGACGGGGTGACCACCAACCCTTCCCTGTGCTCCAAGGAGAACATCAAATTCGAGGACAACATCCGCGACATCTGCGCCCTCGTCAGCGGCCCGGTCAGCGCCGAGTGCGTCTCGCTCCGGTCGGAGGAGATCGTGCCCGAGGCCCGGGCCTTGGCCAAGATCGCGCCCAACGTCGCGGTCAAGATCCCCGTGGGCCTGGAAGGCCTGAAGGCGACCAAGGTCCTGGCCGCGGAGGGCATCTCGGTCAACATGACCCTGGTCTTCTCCACGAGCCAGGCCCTGCTCGCGGCCAAAGCCGGGGCCAAGTTCGTCAGCCCCTTTATCGGGCGGCTCGACGACGTCTCGGAGGACGGGATGGCCCTCATCGAGGAGATCGTCCAGGTCTTCGAGAACTACCGGTTCGGGACCGAGATTATCGTGGCCAGCGTCCGGCATCCCAGGCACGTCGTTGAGGCGGCTCTTCTGGGCGCCGACATCGCGACCGTGCCCTACGCGGTCATGGAGAAGCTTATCCGTCACCCGCTCACGGACTCCGGTATCGAGCGCTTCCTGAGCGACTGGAAAAAGGTCAGGAAGTGAGGATCAAGTCGGTCTTCCGGATCCGCGAGCTCATCCGCAGGCTCATTCAGCGGATCCGGAGGATCGCCGTCGCCTTCCTCGTCCTCGGGTTCCTCGGCGGAAGCCTGGTCGTCGGCCGGTCCGTCCTGGTCGGGGAGATCCGCAAGGAGCTTAGCAAGACGTTCGCCTATGACGACCTTCAGATTTCCTCCTTCCCGCCGGCCATCCTCCTCAAGGAGGTCCGGACCTTGACCGACCCCCCCCTGTTCCGGGCGCGAGCGGTCAAGGTGGAGATGCCCCTGTGGTCCCTGCTTCGGAACCGCAAGGCCGTTTCGGTCGTGTTCGATTCCCCCGAGCTCCGCATCGGCCCGGAAGCCCTGCGTCCGAGAGCCGCGCGGGCGAGACCCGCGCTCTCCCTTCCCTTCAACGTCGACAGGGGCGTCGTCAGGGACGGGGCGGTCCTCTACGAGGGCGGCGGGACGCGCCTCGAGGTCCGGGGGATCGAGGCCCTGTTCACGCAGAGAGGCGACCAGTTCACCCTCCGGGCCGGATCGGACGACGCGAAGTATGAGTCCCTTCCCGGCGAGGCGGTCCTGCTGGCCGGCCTCGACATCTCCCTTTCGGGCAGGGGCGATAACATCACGGTCCAGCAGTTGAAGATCGAGGGCCCGGACGTCCTCTTCGAGGGCCGAGGGCGCTTGCGGGCCTACCGGGATCCCGAGATCGAGCTCGACACGCGCTTTGAGATCGAGACGGCCGGGATATCCGCGCTTCTCGATCTGCCTTTCGACTGGAAGGGCAAGGTCGGCGGGGAAGGGAAGTTCCTGCGGAAATCCGGGGAGATCTCCGTCGAGACGACCATCGCGGCCGACGGCCTCGTCCTGAGCGACGTTCCCATGGGCCGGATCCGGGGCGGCGTCCGCCGGGAGCCCGGAAAGGACGTCGAGGTCGACGTCGTCATCCAGAAACCGGGGCTTCTTCCCGAGACCCTGACCCTGGCCATCGGAGGAGGTCGGGTCGAGGGGCGGGCCGGCCGGCTGTTCATCGACCCGGTCTTCAACGAGATCGAAATGCCCTGGCCCGTGCGGTCCCCTGTTTGGGGGACGTTCATCGTCAGGGACGGGAAGCTCGAGGCGGCGGCCGAATTCCGCGATACGTCCCTCGAAAGGGTGGGCGACAGGTTCGCTTTCCGGGGAGGCGCCGAAGTTTTCGTCGATTTCCGGACCAAAGAGATACGGGTCGCGACACCCGACCTTCAATCGAATTTCGCCCGCCTGGAGGCCCGCGTGGCGATCGACCTCGACGGGGACATCGACACCAGGATCCGCGGCTCGGTCCTCGATGTCAGGCAGGCCCGGGAATTCGTCTCCCTGATCCTGGACGAGACCTTCGATTTCGGGGAGATCCGCGGCGCGGGATTCGCCGAGGTCAGCCTGAGCGGCCGTTCGGCGGCCCCGGTCGTCGACATCCGGGGAACGTTCTCGTCCGTCGGCTTCGACCTGCTCGACGCCGCTTTCGTCGATGCGGACACGCGGATCACCGCCCAGGGCTTTACCGGGACGTTCAAGATCGACGACCCCGAGCTCAAGGGCGAGGTCCGGGTCGCGGCCGATGCCGCCATGACCGAGGTCGAGGTCCGGGGCGGGGAGGGGGAGCTGGCCAGGATCTTCCCGGCCCTCGAGATCCCCGTTTCTCTCCGGGGTCGGGCGGCCGGTGATTTCAGGATCGTCCGGACGAATGGAGAAGAGGAATATTCCGGGACCTTCTCGAGCCCCGAGATCTCCGGCTACGGCCAGACCGCACGGGATGTCGCCGGCCGGCTCGAGTTCAGGAACGGGGTCCTCGCTTTCCCCGAAATGGGGCTGGACCTTCACGGGGGGCGGTTCGAGGGCCGGTTGCTCATCGGTCTCGTCGACGGCGAATTCGATGTCGATCTCCGCGGCCGGGACGTGGACCTCTCCCTGCTGAGCTCGGACGCCGCCGGGGCCCTTTCTCTCACCCTCGTCGGCCGCGGCGTTTTCGGCTCGGACACGCTCGGCGGCGCTTTCAGCGTCAGGGACCTCCTCTTTTCTCCTCTCGAGAAGACAGAAGCCCGCGGCGATCTCGAGCTGGGCTACGAGGATGGCCAGGTCGTTCTGGGGATCAAAGGCGGGCTGGCTTCCGGAGAGAATCCCTTCGAGGCCCGGGTCGACATCCCGACCACCGGGGAGCCGTTCCGCGGGACCGTCAAGGGGACCCTCGGGAACCTCGACCTTCTCCTGCCGTGGGACGGCGCCCTCGGGCGGGTGGATTACGCGGCCGACATCGTCGAAACGGACGATTCGACCCGGATCACCGTGACGACGGACTTCCGGGGGTCCGTGCTGCCCCTTCCCGGGTTCCCCTATGCCGTTACCGATTTCTCCGGCGCGGCCAGATACGAAGAGGGCGCGCTGACGGTCACCGCCTTCGCGGGCCGGCTGGGCGGCGGGACCATCCAAGGGACGGGGGAGCTGAGGACCGGCCCGGACGGCATCGAGACGATGGACATGCGGGCCGAAGCCAGGGACATGAATCTGTCCCCGGCCGAGAGAGTGAGGGTCCAGGTCGAAGGGACCCTCCGGATGCTCAAGGACAAGCAGCGGTTCGTCCTCGAGGGCGACCTTATGATCAAGCGCCTGAACTGGCGTCGCGAGATCTACGAGGAATTCTCGTTCTACGCGGCGGCCGATCCGGAGGAGGATCCCGGGCCGTCATTCTTCGACGGCCTGACCCTCAATCTCCGCCTCCAGGGGGACGACAACGTGATCGTGGAGAATTCGCTGGGCCGTCTATCCGGCCGCTTCAGCCTGGCCGTCACGGGAAGCCTCGAAAACCCCGTCCTGCTCGGGGATGTCGACATCCGCAGCGGCGACATCTATTTCCAGGACCGGGCCTTCCGGGTCCTCTACGGCCGCCTGAGCTTCACCGACCCTCTCCGGGCCGAGCCCTTTCTGGACTTCCGCGGGGAAACTTATGTCAAGGATTACCGTGTGACCCTCAGCATGAACGGACCGGTCAGCCGGATGAGGCCCGAGTTCTCGTCCTCGCCGCCGCTGCCCCCCGACGAAGTCCTGGCCCTCTTGGCTATGGGGGAGTCGTTCCGGAGGACCTATTACACCTACTCCATGGACCGCAGCACGGCCATGAGCACGGCCTCCCTCCTGACCTACCAGATCGCCGACCAGGCCAAGAAGAGGGCCAGCGGCGTCTTCACCCTGGACCGCTTCCGCATCGACCCCTATTTCTCCGAGAGCTCGCCGGGGTCCATCGCCGCCCGGTTGACGGTCGGAAAAAAGCTGTCGGGCAACCTGCTGATCATCTACTCCACGATCCTGGCGAATTCGAACGTCCTGGCCGCGGAGGAGGAGTTCCCCATCTTCCGCATGGAGTGGGACATAAGCCGGAGGTTCTCGCTGGTCGGCGGACAAGACGACCGGGGAAAGCTGAGCTTCGATGTCAAGTACCGGAAGAGATTCTAGAGGACGGAAGCCGCGGCGGGGCCCCGGGCCGGGGTTCCTGCCCCTCCTCCTGGCCCTTGTCCTCTGGCCCGCGACGAGGGCGGCGTCGGCCCAGGAGACGGGCCTTCCGGTCATCGCCCGGGTCGTTGTCCAGGTCGACGGCCGCCCGGGGGAAGCGGCCCTCCTGGACCTCATCCCGCTCAAGGCCGGAGAGCCCTATTCCGCGAGGGCTGTGGACCAGGCCGTCAAAACGATCTTCCGGACAGGGCTCTTTTCCGATATCCAGGTCCTCAAGGCGGGGGACGAGGACGTCGAACTGACCTTTGTCCTGGCCAGGAACCTGTTCGTCACCGATGTGAAGTTCCGCGGCACCCGGGCCCCGGCGGCCCGTCTGATGGACGGACTCGCTTCGCTCCGGCCGGGGAGCGTTTTCTCGGAAGAACGTCTTCCGGCTGCAGTCGAGGAGGTCCGGGCAGCCCTGCGCGGCGAAGGTTTTTTCGACGCCAAGGTCGAGGTCGATGTCCATAAGGACCCCCGTTCCTCTTCGGCCAGGCTCGTGTTCCGGGTCGATTCCTGGAAGACGGTCCGGGTCCGGTCGATCGTCCTGGAAGGGGACGTCCTTGCCGACCGGGACACCTTGCTGAAGCGTCTCAAGTGCCGTCCCGGCGACCCCTACGTCCCGTCCCGGCTCGAGCGCGGCCGCCAGGCCCTCGTGTCCTTCTACGCGGCCCAGGGATTCCGGCGAGCGGAAGTCCGGCTGGAAGAGGAGTCCTTCGACGAGGAGCGCAGCGAGGTGGACCTTCGGGTCGGGATCGAGGCCCATGAGAGGATCCTGGTGGAGATCCGGGGGGCCCGGGTCCCGGCCCGTCTCGTCGAGCCGATCTGGGATGAACCCATTTTCGAGCCGTGGGGCCTGGAGGAGGGGGAAGCCCGGATCCTCAACCATGTCCGCCGGAAGGGATACCTTCAGGCGGCGGTCGACGGCCGGACCGAGAAGACGGAGGACGGGCTGGCCGTCATCTACGAGGTTTCGCGCGGGGAGAAATTCCGCGTGAGGGAAGTCGAATTCGCCGGGCTGGCGGCCTATTCACCGGACGATCTGAAGGTCCTGCTGGCGGTGCGCGAGGGCGTGCCCTTTTTCGATCTTCTCGGATACGACCGCCTGTTCGCCCTCCCGAGGGACATCGAGGCGCTCTATAAGGAGAACGGTTTCGCCGAGGTCCAGGTCAAGCTGGATTTCGTCCGTCAGGGGGCCGACGTCAAGGCGGTCTATTCCGTCAGAGAGGGCGCCCAGCGACAGGTGAGCTCCGTCCGACTCGAAGGCGTCAGCCTCTTCTCTCCGGAAGCCCTGCTGGCCGAATTGGCCAACAAGGAAGGCGGCCCGTATTTCCCTCCGAACGTCCAGGGGGACGTCGGCCGGATCGAGAACGCCTACCTCGACCGGGGCGCACGGGGAACCGAGGTCCTGCCCCGGGTGGAGATGGGCGAAGACCATCGCGTGTCCCTGGTCTTCGAGATCACGGAGGGCGAACTGTTCGTCATCGGGAACGTCCTCGTCACCGGCAACCGCAGAACGAAGACCCAGGTCATCAACCGGGAGATCCAGGTCCGCAAGGGCGATGTCGCGGACCAGTCCCGGATCCAGGAATCGAAGCGAAGACTGGAACGTCTGGGCATTTTTTCCGAAGTCCGGCTGGAGCAGATCCCCACGGAGCCCGGCCACGAGATCCTCGTCGTGACCGTGCGGGAGGGGGAGCTGAACTACGCGGGGGTCGGGCTGGGATTCGAATCCCGCAACCGGGTCAGCGGGTCCCTGGCTTCGTGGCCGGACGAGTTCCGGCCCCGGGGCACGGCCGAATACATCCGGACCAACGTCCTGGGCCTCGGGGCCCAGGCCGGGCTCGTGGGCCAGCTCAGCAGCATCGAGAGGCGGATCGTCGGATCCTGGAGCCAACCCTACCTCTTCGGCCTGACCATGCCGACGACCCTCCTGGCCTGGGCCGAAAGAGAGGACCGGGTCAGCTTCAAGTTCGACCGCCGCGGCGTCAGCTTCAACACCATCAAACCCCTTGGGACGGGCCGGCTCCTGCTGGCCTCGCTGAGCCTGACCCGGACCGCGATCTTCGACGTCAGCATCGAGAACCCGCCTGATGACATCGATCGGCGGTACCTGCCGTATTCTGCGGCCGTGGCCTCGCTCAGCATGAGCTGGGACAGGCGGGACGACACGCTGAACCCTGTCAGGGGGACCTATTTCAACCTGGTCGGGGAGTGGGGATTCCCGGTCTTCGGCATGGAATCGGATTATCAGAAGGTCTATCTCAAGTCGCAGTTCTATCGGCCCCTGTCACCAAGCTTGAACTTGAGCCTGACGGGCCGTTTGGGACTCGGCCGCAGCCTGAGGAACCTCCCGGAACGCTTCTTCGCGGGCGGCAGCAACACCTTTCGGGGAGAGGAGTTCGACATGCTCGGCCCGGCCGAGATCGGTGAAGACGGCTCGCAGAAGCCCCTCGGCGGGGAAGCCGTGTTCCTCATCAACACGGAGCTCGTTTTTCCGCTCGTGCGGTCGTGGCGGGAGCTGAGGATCGCGGCCTTCTTCGACCTTGGGAACGTTTACGGCCGGCTCCAGAATTTCCGGCCCCTCGATCTCCAGGCCGCCGCCGGCGCGGGCATCCGCTACAGGACGCCCTTGGGGCCCGTGCGTCTGGAGGTCGCCTGGAAGCTCTGGACTTTCGAAAGCACGGACCGCAAGGGCACTCCCCTGTTTTTCCTGACCATCGGCAACATCTTCTAGGATAGGAGGAGCCATATGAGGATCGCCAAGATCGCCGGTTGGTGCCTCCTGTGGGGCGCCCTGCTTCCGGCCCAGACCGTCAATTGCCTGGTCGCCGTCGTCAACGGCCGTCTCATCACCCTGGTGGACGTCCAGGTCATCGCCGAATTCGGGCTGGTCCATCGGACCGCGGAGAGCCCGGCGAAGGACCCGCGGCTCGCGGCCCTCGACGCTCTCATCGACCGGAAGGTCGTCCTGGATTTGACCCGGGAGGCGCGCTCCGTGGACAGGGAGGAAGCGACGGCGGCCCTCGACGAGGTCCGGCGGCAGTTGGGGGAGGCCGAATTCGGGCGACGGTTGCGGAAGTTCGGGCTCCAGGAGAAGGACCTCAGGGCCTACGTCGAGGAGGCGCTTCTCTTCGAAAAGGCCCTGGCCCTGAGGTTCAGCAGCAGCCTGCCCGTCTCGCGCACGGGCATCGAGAGGCACTATCGGGAGATCTATATCCCGGAGCAGGTTCGTCAGGGCCTCGAGCCCGAGCCTTTGGACCGTGTGGCGGGCCTCCTCGAAGCCCAGGTCCGGGACCGGGATTTAAAGAACCAGATGGAGGCCTGGGTCAGGGACCTCAGGTCCCGGGCCGACATCCGGATCAAGAAGGATTGCCTCGAGTAATGGGAGGAGCGGATATCATGTCAAGGATCGCCTATCTATTTCCTGGACAGGGCTCGCAGTCCGTCGGCATGGGCAAGGACCTCTTCGACCGTTCGCCGGAGGCCCGGGACCTCTTCGAGCGAGCCGACCGGATCCTCGGCTACGGACTGTCCCGGCTCTCGTTCGAAGGCCCCGAGGAGGAGCTCCGGCTGACGCGGAACACGCAGCCGGCCCTGCTCGTCGTGAGTACGGCCGCCAGCCTCCTTCTCGACCGGGACCCGGTCGTCGCCGCCGGACACAGTCTCGGGGAATACTCGGCGCTGGTCGCCGCCGGGGCCTTGAGCTTCGAGGACGCCGTTCTGCTCGTCCACAAAAGGGGATGCTACATGCAGGAGGCCGTCCCCGTCGGGGCCGGGGCCATGGCGGCCGTCCTCGGGGTCCCGGGGGCCGAGATCGAACGGTACCTGGCCGGATTCTCCGCCGGGGTCGTCGAGATCGCCAACTGGAACGGCGAAGATCAGATCGTCATCGCCGGAGAAAAGAAAGCCGTCGAGGAGGCCCTGACCGGCCTCAAGCCGCCCCGGTCCGTCATGCTGCCGGTCAGCGCGCCCTTCCACACCCGGCTGATGAGGCCGGCCGAGGACAGGCTGGCCGCGGACCTCGACGCCGTGGCCTTCGGCGACCCCCGGTTCCCCGTCGTTTGCAATGTCGACGCCAAGCCCGTTTTGACGGGTGCCGAGGCCAGGGACGCCCTCAAGCGCCAGGTCAGCCGGGCCGTGCTCTGGACGAAGTCCATGGATGTGCTCAAGGGCCTGGACCTCGACGCGTGCGTCGAAGTGGGCGCGGGCAAGGTCCTTGGCGGCCTCCTCAAGCGGATCAGCCGGGGGTGGCCCAAGTCCCCTGTCCTCTTGAACGTGGAGAACGGTGAGAGCCTGGAGAGAACGCGGACGGTCCTCTCAGGGCTTCTGTGACAGGACCCGGGGGCCGAAGCGAATGAAATATTCGACGGCCGAGAGAACGGCCAGGATCAGGGCGATCCACAGACCGACCTGAGCGATGACATAGAGCTTCCCCAGGTAGAGAGGCCCCAGAACAAGGGCCCCGATGATCCACGATTCGCTGCCCATTTTGGCCTTTCCGAGGACCGAGGCCGGGATGTTGACCCCTTTCGACGAGGCCATGGCCCGGAACCCGGAAACGGCGATCTCCCGCCCGATGATGACCACGGCCACCCAGGCCGGGACCCGTCCGAGCTCGACCAGGCAGATGAGGGTCGAGGCGATGAGCAGCTTGTCGGCCGTCGGGTCGAGGAGCTGGCCGAGGACGGTGACCATCTTGTTCTTTCTGGCCAGCCAGCCGTCGAGCCAGTCCGTGAGCGAGGCCAGGGTGAAGATGATCACGGCCACCAGGTCGTGGCCGCGGAAATCCGTGACCATGACGGCCACCAGGGCCGGAATGGCCAGGATGCGAACGAGGCTCAACGTGTTGGGGACGTTCACGGCCCCGAGATTACACCAGGCGCCGCCGGGTGTCAACCGAACGGCCGCGAGAGGGCCTCGAGGTATCCTTTCCGTCCGCGCGGTGATTCTTCACGCTTTCCCGCAGCCTTCTCCGGGGTAACGCACAGGTGTTGCAAAACAGGGGGGCCGTGGGTATAGTGAGGGGGCTCCGATGGCCAAAGACGATTCCCTGACCCCGATGATGGAGCAGTACTTCCGCATCAAGGAGCTCCATCGCGACGCCCTGCTCTTCTTCCGGCTCGGCGATTTCTACGAGATGTTCTACGAGGACGCCAAGCTCGCTGCGCCCCTGCTCGGGATCGCCCTGACCTCCCGTCAGAGGGTCCCGATGTGCGGCGTGCCGCATCACGCCGTGGCCTCCTATCTCCCGAAGCTCCTGCGGGCCGGCCGCAAGGTCGCCGTCTGCGAGCAGGTCGAGGACCCCAAGGCGGCCCGGGGGGTCGTCAAACGCGAGGTCATCAGGGTCCTCACGCCGGGCACGGCCGTCGAGTTCGAGGCCGAGAACGCCAAGGAGGGCGTCTATATCGCCTCGTTGGCCCTCGAGTCCCACGGTTGGGGGATGGCCCTCCTCGACCTTGCGGCGGGCGAGGTCCGTACGCTGCAGGGCCCGTGGCCGGAGTCGAGGACCCTGGCCGACGAGCTGTTCAAGTCGCCGCCCCGGGAGATCGTCTTCGCCGAAGGCGCCGAGGAGGCCCTCGAGCGGGTCCTCGGCCTCAACGGGCTGCCCGTGGCCGGCAAAAGCCCGGTCGAAGGCTGGCTCTTCGACTTCCCCCAGGCCAGCCGAACCCTTCTCAAGCACTTCGGGGCCCGGTCCCTGGACGGCTTCGGCCTGGAGGAGAAAGCCCTGGCCGTTTCGGCCGCCGGCGCCCTCCTCCACTATGTCAAGGAGGTCCGCCGCGACTCCCTGGGACTCGTCCACCGGATCTCGTATCTGCACACCGGGGACCACCTCGCCCTCGACGCGACGACCGTCCGCAACCTCGAGCTCGTCCGCAATCTCCGGGACGGGAAGGCCAAGGAC